>CAIQIY010000476.1 GCA_903871975.1 uncultured Chloroflexota bacterium
CGAGAGGGAATGAAGGCGATGACCAGACCACGGGTGTATGCCACTCGCCGCCTGCCCGAGGCGGCATTGGCGATCGTGCGCCAGGCGTGTGAGCTACGCCTGTGGGACGAAGAGGCGATCGCGGTGCCACGCACGACATTGCTGCGCGAGGTCGCCGACGCCGACGGGCTGCTCAGCCTGCTCACCGACCGCATCGACGCCGAGTTGCTCGACGCCGCACCGCAGCTGCGCGTCGTCGCGACCGTCGCCGTCGGCTACGACAACGTCGATGTGCCAGCCCTCAGCGCACGGCGCGTCCTGCTCACCAACACGCCCGGTGTCCTCACCGAGACGACCGCTGATCTGGCGTGGGCCTTGATGATGGCCGGCGCGCGACGCCTGGTCGAGGGCCAGCGGCTGATCGCTGCTGGGCAGTGGACGAGCTGGTCGCCGATGTTCATGGTGGGTCAGGATGTTCACGGCGCGACGCTGGGCATTGTGGGGGCCGGCCGGATCGGCAGTGCGGTGGCGCGGCGAGCGCAAGGCTTCGCCATGCGCATCAACTACCACAATCGCCGGCCGGCGCCCGAGCTCGAGGCGGCGACGGGCGCGCGCTACCAACCGCTCGACCAGCTGCTGGCCGAATCCGATTTCGTCGTCGTGCTGGTCCCGTTGTCGGCCGAGACGCGCGGCATGTTCGGTGCCCGCGAGTTTGCCTTGATGAAGCCCGACGCAACGTTCGTCAACGTCTCGCGGGGGCCGGTCGTCGACGAGGCGGCGCTGTACGCAGCACTACGCGCCGGCCGCCCGGGCTATGCGGCACTCGACGTCTTCGAGCGTGAGCCGATCGGCGCCGATCATCCGCTGCTCACGCTGCCGAACGTCACTGCAGTACCACACATCGGCAGCGCGACCGTGGCTACGCGCACCCGTATGGCCACCGTGGCAGCCACCAATCTGGTCGCTGCGCTCACCGGCCAGCCGGTGCCACACCCGGTCAACCCCGAGGCCTGGTGAGGTCATGGGTGTGCCGGCAGCCGCACCCGCCAACCGAGCAACGCGGCGCCGCCGATGCCGATCAGCACGAGGACCCAGAACATCACATCATAGCTGGTCGCTTCGGCCAGCCAGCCACAGGCCAGCGGCCCGCTGATCGCCAATGGCGCCAGCACGGCGTTCGCCACGCCGATGTACATCGGCCGCTCGGTGGTCGGGCTGAAGCCCAGCAACAACGTCAGGCCACAGATCTGATAGCCGGCCTGGGCCGTGGCGATCATCACGAAGATCGCGACGAACCACCATGTCGCCGGGGCGGCAATGGTCGCTACCATCGCCACCACGCCGACGAGCGTCGCCAGCACCAGAACCTGCCGATGCCCCCAGCGGTCTGCCAGCCAGCCGAGGGCGACGTTGGCCACCGCCTGGGCGCCGAGCAGCACCGCAGTATACCAACCGACGTCGCCGTCGCTCAGCGCAAAGCGCTCGATCGCGGCGGCCGTGATGAAGCTGTGGCCCGTGAGGCTCAACGAAATCGCCGCCCGGCTGAACAGATAGGTGCGAAAACTGACGTCGCGCCGGAGCAACGGGACGATGCTGGCCCAGAATCCGACGATCGTCTGCCGTGGCCCCGGTGCAATCGCTGGTTCGCGCGTACCCAGCAGGAAGGTGAAGGAGACGATCATCGCGGCGAAGCAACCGAGCGCCAGATAGCCGACACTCTGCGGGAACGGCTGTGTGGCCAGGACGTAGGTCGCGATCGCTGCCCCACCGACCCCCAGCGCACCGCCGAAGCCGGTCTGGGCGCCGAAGAACAGACCCCAGCGCGCGCGCGGAATGATCCGGCCGATGAAATCCTGCCATGGGATGGCGGCCACACCTGCTGCCAACGAGTGAACCGTCCAGAGGGCGAAGAAGCCACCGAGCAGCATCCAGGCCGGTGCGCCCGGCCAGGCAACCAGCATTGCACCGATGATCAGGAACGGCAGACGCTCGAACAGCGTCGCGGCGACCAGCATCGGTTTGCGCCGCCACTGGTTGGCGACGATCGGTGCCAGGAATAGCCCGGGCAGCAGCCAGCCGGTGTTCAGGATGGTCGGAATGAGCCCCTGCATCCAGCGGTCGCCGGCCAGCCGCTCGATCAGCAACGGCAGCACCGTGTAGCGCGAGACCATGCTCAGGCCGAACCAGAACATGCCGCCGTCGACGACGTTGAACAGGAAATTGAGCCGCGCGTGACGCGCGACGAATGCATCGGCGGCGCTGATGCCGGGACTGGCGGAATCGCTGGTCATGATGCTGCTGTCACCCCGGCCGCTGATGATCGGCGAGCACGGCTCGTGCGGCAATCGATGCGCGTGATGTCTGCTATCCTACCAGAAATGGGCGAGCAGAACGTCGGAGATGAAGACGGAGGAGCGGATGGACACCAGGAACCAGGCGGGAGCGAGGAGCGTGCTGCCGTGACGACTGTCGAAGATCGTGTGCTGGCGGCGATTGACATGCCGGCATTGCTCGAAACGCTATGTGCCATGATCGCCATCCGCAGCCTCGATGGCGAGGAAGATGCGATGCAGCATGCGATGGCCGCCGCCATGGCCCGCAGCGGTCTGGCGGTTGATCAGTGGTCGATCGACATGGCGGCACTGCAACGCCATCCCGATTTCTGCCAGGAAGTCGAGCGGCACGCCGGGATCGGCGTGGTGGGGATGTTGGGCGAGGCGCGCGGTGGGCCCAGCCTGATGCTGAACGGGCACGTCGATGTGGTGCCGGCGGGCGATCCGGGGTTGTGGCGCTATCCGCCGTGGCAGGGGACCATCGCCGATGGGCGGGTGTATGGCCGTGGTGCCGTCGACATGAAGGGTGGGTTGTGTTGTGCGCTGTTCGCCGCGCGCGCGATCGCACAGGCTGGCGTCAGGCTGCGCGGTCGGCTCCTCATCGCCAGCGTGATCGGCGAGGAGGATGGCGGCTGCGGTACGCTGGCCACCCTGCTGCGCGGCCATCATGCCGATGCGGCGATCGTGATCGAGCCGACCGAAGGCATCATCGCGCCGGCACAGGCTGGTGCGTTGAATTTCCGCATCACCGTGCCCGGGATGGCCGCGCATGGCTGCGTGCGCGACGAGGGTATCAGCGCGATCGAGGCGTTCATCCCGATCCACCAGTCGTTGCTGACGCTTGAACGCGAGCGCAACGCCGCATGGCACGATCCGCGGTTCGCCGACTACGCACTGCCGTATCCGCTGAGCATCGGCACACTGCACGCCGGCAACTGGCCCTCGTCGGTGCCCGAGCAGCTGGTCGCCGAGGGGCGCTACGGCGTGGCGATCGGCGAGGACCTGGCGGCGGCGCGTGCGCAGTTCGAAGCCACCATCGCGCAGGCTGCCGCAGCCGATCCGTGGCTGCGGCAGCATCCGCCCATCGTAACATGGTGGGGCGGCCAGTTCGCACCGGCGGCGATCGCCAGCGATGCGCCGATCGTCGGCAGCATCACCACAGCGTTGCATCGGCTGAACCATCGGCCGGTGCGCGTCGCCGGAATGACCTATGGCTCGGACATGCGTCACCTGGTGAACGCCGGCAGCATCCCGACGGTACTGTTCGGCCCGGGCGATGTGCGCCGCGCCCACCGCCCCGACGAATACGTCACCGTGGCCGAACTCGAACTCGTCACACGGACGCTCGCGCTCGCTGCGCTGTACCACTGCGGCTATGACGCATGACCGCCGCTGCCCGCCGTGCCGTCAACGTTCACGGCGCAACATCGAACACGATCGCGCGGGCAGTGCCGGTCTTGATGCCCTGGATCGTCAACACATACCGCCCACTCGTCCAGACGGTCGGAACGGCATAATCGATGGCGA
Organism: uncultured Chloroflexota bacterium; assembly: GCA_903871975.1. Classification (GTDB taxonomy): domain Bacteria; phylum Chloroflexota; class Chloroflexia; order Chloroflexales; family Roseiflexaceae; genus CAIQIY01. The sequence goes on from CAIQIY010000476.1 coordinate 3,840, forward strand.
TCGTACCGTTGCTGTCGGCCTGGGTCGAGCGCGACAAGGCGTAGGGGATACTGCCGTCGGGCGCGGTGATCCAGAAGCTCGCGTATTCTTCGCTGCCGAACCCATAGCCGACGAAGCGGAACGATGTGCCGGCCGGTGCCTGCGCCGGCCACACGGCGCTGACTGCCGCTGCGAGGCTCGGATCGACCCCCAGCACCGTGAACTGAATGGTTGCCGGTGTCTGGCTACGGATGCCATACGCGGTGAGATGCCAGGTGCCCGATGCTGCATAGCGTGGGATCGGCACCTCGAGCACCGCTTCACCCGCCTTGTCGGATGAAAAATACTCGCTGCTGATGACTGACTGGTCGGGCAGCGTCAGCCACGTCGAGATGCGCTCACGCGACGCGAAGCCACTGCCGTGGAACGTAATGCGGCGCCCATCCTCGACGATCGACGAATCACCCGTGAGGCGCGTGATCGCCGAGTCGGCTGTTGCCGTACCGCCCAGTTGCGGCACGACGACATAAATCGCCACTGCGAACAGGAGCGCTGTGAGCAGCACACCCCAGCGTCGAACTCCGAACTGGTGCATCGCGGTTCTCCTTTCGTGATCTGATCAGGTGCACCAGCACAGCCCACCGCGCCGACCGAAGTGCACACCATCGGCCGGCGCAGGGTTCCGGTGCGCCTAGCGCTGTACGTCGAAGGGGACGGCACGCGCCACGTGGCTGCCGAGCCCCTGAATGGTGATGACGTAGCGGCCAGCCATGCTGTCGGCCGGCGGTGTCCAGTCGAGCGTCGCAACACCGTAGCGACCCACCATCAGCGTAGCCGGCAGGGCATACGCGATGGAGCTGTCCGGCGCCGTGATCCAGTAACTGACGATCTCCCACTCCTCGAACCCGCCGACGGTGAAGCGAAAGGTGCCCCCGGCCGGGCCCGCTGCCGGCGCGACCAGCGGCGCCGCCGCAACGGGCGGCGGATCGACGCCGACGACGGTGAACCGGGCCACCAGCGGCAGCTTGCCCTCGAGGCCATAGACGGTGAGCGACCATTCGCCCGACACCGAGTGCCGCGGGATGCGGATGTCGATCGGCGTGGCGCCATGTTCATCGGCACGGAAGTTGGGGCCGTTCATCACCGACTGGTCGGGCAGCGTGAACCAGGTCGCGATCCACTCGTGTTGCCGGAAGCCGCTGGCCTGGTAGGTGATCGTCTGTCCATCATCGACGAGCGTGAAACTGCCGGTGAGCGTGGGCGCCGCCGTCGGCTCGGCAGCTGCCGCCGCCGTGACACCGAGTGCGCCGAGCAGCGTGAGCACGAGAAGCACCGTGGCACCGAACCGTCGCGGTCGTTGCGTGACCATACGCCCCTCCTCCGACTTCGCCGCCGCGTGGTGCGGCGTGGCGAACGTGCATGACTACTGGTACACTACCCGCAACCCGTCACGACGTCAAACGCAGAATGCGTATCGGGGTAGTATTTTGCCGTGAGACCATACGAGATGATGGAAGCGGGCATCGCGGTGGCGATCGTCGGCGCGACATTGCTGGGCGTGGCAGCTGGCCGTTGGCCGGGTATTCGGGCGGATCGGGCAGCGATCTGCCTGATCGGCACCGCAGCCTTGCTGGCCAGTGGCGTGTTGACGCTGGAGCAGGCGTTCGAGGGTATCGATCTGGCGACGATCACGCTGCTGTTCTCGATGATGGTCCTGAACAGTCGCTTGCAACTGGCTGGCGGCTTCGGCCTGGTGAGCCAGTGGCTGGTGCGTGTCGTGCGTGGGCCCCGTACGCTGCTGGCAGCGATCATCGGGCTGGCAGGCGTGCTGGCAGCGCTGCTGGTGAACGATACCGCAGTCCTGATGCTGACTCCGATGACCCTCGATCTGACGCGCCGCCTGCAACGACACGCCGTCCCCTACCTGGTTGGCCTGGCGACGGCGGCGAACGTTGGCTCGGTGGCGACGTTCACCGGCAACCCGCAGAACATGCTGATCGGCAACGCCTCGGGCCTGACCTATGCCGGATTCACGGCGACACTGGCGCCGGTGGCGCTGCTCGGCCTGGTGATCTGTTGGGCGGTGATCATCGTACTCTGGCGCGACGAGTTTCGCGCTACACGCTTCATCATGCCCGAACCAGCGCGCAGCATCGTTCTGCCCCGCGAATTGCGCAAGGTGGCGCTGATCACCACAGCGCTCGGCGTGGCATTCTGGGCTGGCGTACCGATTGCAACGGCTGCCTTCATCGCCGCCGGCGCACTCTTGTTCACGCGCCGCCTGAATCCGGTACGAACCTACCGGCTGATCGACTGGAACGTGCTGGTGTTCTTCTGCGGCTTGTTCGTCGTGATCCATGCACTCGAGGTGACACGCGTGACCGAGCACATCGTGCGGCTGCTGGAACCGTTGACACGGCACGGTCTGGTGGCATTCGGTGTCATCGTAGCAGTGATCAGCAACCTGATCAGCAATGTCCCGGCAGTGATGATCTTCCTCGATGTGGTACCGGCGCTGGACAATCCGACGCGTGGCTGGCACGTGCTGGCGGCGGCAGCCACGCTGGCCGGCAATCTGACGCTGCTCGGCTCGGTCGCCAACCTGATCGTCGCCGAGATCGCTGCGCGACACGGCGTGACGCTGAGCTTCCGTGCGTATCTGCGTGCCGGATTGCCGATCACCGTGCTGACGCTGGCATCGGCTCTGCTGTGGCTCTGATCGCGCGGGCACATCATGTGCGCGCGACGACCTGCCACGCCATGCTGGTGCCGGCGCCGAAGGGAACCACCGCGCCGTACTGGTCGGGGACACGCCACGGGGCGCGTGCGAGCGTGATGCGCCGCACTGGTGGCGTGACGCGATAGATCGCCTGTGCGTTGTCGGAGACGAAGCGTTGCAACGCCGGTAACGCATTGTGGCTGGCGAATAACTCGACGAGGGCCGGCAACGCGACCGGGGCGCTGAACACGCCGGCGGCACAGCCGGCAGCTTCCTTGGCGCTGCGCGGATGCGGCGCCGAGTCGCTGCCGAACATCACGCGTGGATGGCCGTCGAGCGCGATGCGCAGGAGCGCCTCGCGGTCCTCTGGCCGCTTGGCGATCGGCTTGCAGAACAGGTGCGGCTGCAACAACCCACCGGCGACATCGTCGAGCGTGATCAGCAGATGGTGCAACGTGATGGTCGCGTGCAGGTTGTCGTACTCGCCGAGCAGTTCGACCGCCTCGCGCGTCGTAATGTGCTCCATCACGATCGTCAGCCGCGGGAATTGTCGCGCCAACCGTCGGAAGACCGGCAGGAACTCGCGCTCGCGATCCATGACGAAGCCGTGCGTCTCGCCGTGGACCAGCAGCGGGATGCCCAGCGCCTCGAGATGCGCGAGGGTGGCATCGATGCCGTGCAGATCGCGCACGCCGGCAGCGCTGTTGGTGGTGACGCCCTCGGGATACAGCTTGACGCCGATGATCTGGCTGCGCGCGGCGGCGAGTTCGTCGTAGCCGTATGCACGAAAGAACAGTGTGAGCCATGGGCTGAAACGCGTCGTGTCGCATGCGGCAGCGATGCGGGCACGATATGCCATCAGCGCCGCGAGGGTATCGACCGGTGGTACCAGATTGGGCATCACCACTGCACCGGCAAAGTCGGCGGCGCTCAATGGCGCGACGACTGCGAGCATGTCGCCGTCGCGCAGGTGCAGATGCATGTCGAGCGGCGATTCGAGCGTGACTTCGTCCATGGACCGGCTCCCGTGTGCGGGTTGACGCGAGCCGCACCGACTCGCTGCCGGCGATCATACACCATCATCAGCCGTTCGGCGTCCGGCCCATGGCCACGTCGATGTCGTGCGATGTGCTGCCCGATGCACTACCGAGCGCCAGCGCGGGCTGCTGCGGCGCGGCGCCGCCTCGGCGATCGCTTGGCAGCGCCGTCCGAATACGACGTAGCCAACCGGCGGCGGGTGTACGTCGGTGGTACAGCGACAGAATCCAGCGGCCCGTGATTGCAGCCGTGGGCGCTCTCTGGTATGGTAGGCACAGCGGCAGCGGTGCCCGCCGGCCGCAGCACGAGGAGCACCCTGTGAGTGAGACATTCCCGCCGTATGTCCGCAGCGTGGTCGCGAGCGCTGCACTCGACGCCTGGCCCGTCGGCGGGCAAGGGTTCAACGAATGCAGCTTCACTTCGATCGCCAACGCGCTCAACTTGCTCAACCAGGCCGCACGGTACTCGAAGGACGAATTCATCCGCGAGGCCGGGTTGCTGTTCCAGCCGCGGCTCGGCGGCACGCTGCCATTCCTCAAGGCGTTGCAACTGCGACGTCGGGGGTATGGGGCCCATTTTGGCAATCTGGCACGCGCCGATGCCGAGCGTGTCGTGCGCGGCCTGATCGATCAGGGGGTGCCGATGATCGTCGACATCTATCCGGCACTCCAGCTCGGCCGGCTCCGCGTCTTCGGCCAGCATGCCACCGTCCTGGTGGGCTACAGCGAGCCCTACCGTGATGCACAAGGAGTACGCCGCGAGGAGTACTACCTCATCGATGCGCAGTGGCCCAGCCTGGGCGGCTTCCGACTCGATGCCAACGATGTCGATCGCGATGGCGACGGCGCGGCCGAGCACTATCCCGGCAACCGCACGCTGGCCCGCGGCGAATTCTTGCGTCTCTGGTCATCGCGCAACTATTGCCCAATCTTCCCCGACCCGGCGGCGCATCGGCGCTGGCGCGAACAGACGCTGCGCCGTCCGACGCGGCGCGCACTCGGCCGACGGATCGCCGGCCTGGTGATCGGGTCTGATGATCGATTGGCGGAAGGTGGTGTGCGATGACGACGAGCGCCGACGATCTGTGCCGCCGCCCGGCGCTCGAGCTGTCCGGCATGCTGCGCCGCCGCGAGCTGTCGGCGGTCGAGCTGCTCGACGCCCATCTGGCGCGCATCGACGCTGTCAACCCCCGGCTCAATGCGCTGGTGACGGCCACGCCCGAGCTGGCGCGCGCCCAGGCGCAGGCCGCCGATGCTGCACTGGCGCAGGGACACTGGCTCGGCCCGCTCCACGGCTTGCCGGTCGCACACAAGGATCTCGTGCCGACGCGCGGCATCCGCACGACCTTTGGCTCGCCGCTGTATCGCGACTTCGTGCCCGATCGTGATGCGATCATCATCGAACGCATGCGTGCAGCCGGTGCCGTGACGCTGGGCAAGACCAACACGCCCGAGTTTGGCGCCGGCTCGCAGACGTTCAACCCGGTCTTCGGTGCCACGCGCAACCCCTACGATCCGACGCGCACGTGTGGCGGCAGCAGTGGCGGTGCCGCCGTCGGGCTGGCCACCGGCATGTTCGCCCTGGCCGATGGCAGCGACTCGGGTGGCTCGTTGCGTAATCCCGCGGCGTTCTGCAATATCGTCGGGCTCCGCCCATCGGTCGGTCGCGTCGCGGCGTGGTCGGATCGCAGCGCCTGGCAGACGCTGGCTGTCGAAGGGCCGATGGGGCGCACCGTCGAGGATGTCGCGCTGTTGCTGAGTGTGCTGGCCGGGCCTGATCCACGCGCGCCACAGTCGATCGCCGAGTCGGGCGCGCAGTTTGCGCTGCCGCTCGACGCCGAATGGCGCGGCACGCCGATCGCCTGGTGCCCGGATCTGGGTGGCAGCTTCCCGCTGGATCCACGGATCGCCGCCGTGCTGGAGCGGCAACGCGCGACGTTCGCCGCATTGGGGTGCGAGGTGCGCGAGGCCGCGCCGTCGATGGCCGGCGCCGACGAGGCGTTCAAGGCATTCCGCGCCTGGGGCTTCGAGCTCGGCTACGGCGACCTGCTCGACCAGCAGCGGGATCAGCTCAAGGATACGGTGGTGTGGAACATCGAGGAGGGTCGTCGCCTGACGGGGCCACAGCTCGGCCGTGCCGAGCGATTGCGCACCGCGCTGTATCATCGGGTGCGCGAATTCATGGAGCATCATGCGTTTCTGGTGCTGGCGACGACCCAGGTGCCGCCGTTCGATGTGCGCACGCCGTATCCGCAGGCCGTCGCCGGTCACGCGATGGCGAGCTACATCGACTGGATGCAGTCGTGCTATTTCATCTCGATCACCGGGCTGCCGGCGATCTCGTTGCCGGCAGGATTCACCGATGATGGATTGCCAGTGGGCCTGCAGATCGTCGGACGCCACCGCGACGAGCTGGGTGTCCTGCGGCTGGCCTACGCGTTCCAGCAGGCACAGCCGTTCTGGCGCCAGGCTCCGCCGCTCACACGCCGGTGAACTGGACGGTCGGATAGCATCGGCGCAGGGCGCTCACGTCGGCGGCGATCTGTGCATCGGGGCGCCGTTGGAGCAGGCTGTCGGCGACGAGGCGCGCCACGGCAGGCATCTGTGCCGGCCCCATGCCGCTGCGCACGATCTCGGGCGTGCCCAGGCGCAGCCCGTTGGTGTCGTCGGCGACGGCAGCGACGGGCAGGCCGATGCCACAGCTGAGCATGTTCGCCCGGCGCAGCTGCCGCGCCATCCGCTGGCCACCGCCGAACGGCGCCGCCAGCACCGCGAATTGGTGTGATTCGGTGGCAGTGCCGTCGGCCAGCCGAAACACCGGCAGCGCTTCATCGGCCAGTGCCTGTGCCAGGGCCCGACTGGTCGCAACCATCGCCGCGGCGTACGCTGGTCCGCACACGCGCCAGTCGAGCAACGTGATCGCCAGCGCCGCCGCGCGCGCCGCGTCGGAGTTGGCGGTCAGGCCGGGGTAGGCGATGGCATCGATGCGCTGCATCAGCGCAGCATCACGCGAGACGATCAGCCCACCTGCCGGCCCGCCCAGGCTCTTGTAGGTGCTCATCGTCATCAGATGCGCCCCTTCGTCCAGCGGATTGGGCCAGACCTTGCCGGCGAACAGGCCACACTGATGGGCCGCATCGACCAGCAGCACCGCGCCGACATCGTCGGCGATCTGGCGCAGCTGGCGCACCGGGTGCGGCCGCAGGTTCAGGCTGCCGCCGATGGTGATCAGCGCCGGGCGCAGCTGCATCGCCTGAGCACGCAGCCGCGTGAGATCGACGGTGTAGTGTGTCGGATCCACGGGTGCGTAGTGGATGTCGAGCCCGTAGAATCCGGCCGCACCTGCCCGGTCGTGGGTGACGTGGCCACCGATGGTCGGCGGCGGGACGATGATGCGGTCGCCGGGCCGGCAGACGGCCATGAAGCCGTAGAGGTTCGCCAGCGCTCCCGACCCAACGCGGATCTCGGCGTAGTCGGCAGCGAAGATCTCGCCCGCGAGGC
>CAIQIY010000477.1 GCA_903871975.1 uncultured Chloroflexota bacterium
GCAGCGCTGCGCCGCAGCGTCTGTTCCGGATCGCTCGCGAGATCGCGCTCAAGCAACAGGTGAGCGACACCGCATTCCCGGGCGCAGCGCACGATCGCTGCGAGGTCGAGCACGCCATCGCCGGCATCGCGCATCTGCGGGAACAATGCCATCATCTCGGCCATCGTCTGGCCGCGATCGGCGAAGCGCACCGGCTGCGCCATATCCTTGAGGTGCATCAACGCGAAGCGACCGGGCCAGCGCGTCAGGTACTCGCACGGATCACCGCCGCCGGCGATCATCCAGAACACATCCAGTTCGAACGTCACCAGCGCCGGGTCAGTCTCGTCGAGCAGCACATCGAGGGGCACGCGCCCATCGAGCAGTGCCTGTTCGTAGCCGTGATTGTGGTAGCCGAAGCACACGCCATGCGCCGCGGCGAGCGCACCGATGCGATTGAACTCCTGCGCCAGCCGGCGATAATCGTCAAGCGTCGCCAGACCCCATTCCAGCACACTCGGAACGATGACATAGCGATGGCCCAGCGTCGCCGCCGCCTCGGCCAGCTGCGGCATACACGACTGCGCGGTCGCCAGGTCGGTGTGGGCTGCCGGCGCACTCAGGCCCAGCCGATCCAGCATCGCACGAACCTCGGCTGGCGAATGGCCATACCAGGCGTGGCCGGTGAATCCCAGCTGGGCTGCGACAGCATCCCATCCGGCGATCGTCGCAGGCGTGCTGAACGGGTACGGACCAAAGAACTCGACCTCGCGATAGCCCGTCGTCGCCACCAGGCGCAGCGCCGCCTCGAGGTCGCGGGCAGCCATGGCGGCCAGGGTGAACAGCGCCACACCGTAGCGCTGGCCGGTCGAAGCGGACGAAGTCATACTCCTGCTCCTTGACTTGCGATTGCCGCGCTGAGTATACCGGAACCGCCCCCTTCGTGCCTTCGTGCCGGTGTAGCCCCCATTCTGTGCTACTGTAGCACCAGCGATCACAGCACGACGAGGGGGGAAACGTGGCGGTGCAGTCGGGATGGTGGCGCACGGCGTCGCGGTTTGTGCTGGCGCTGGCGGCCGGTGCAGCGCTCGCAGCAGCCCTGTACCAGCTGCCCGCGCAGCAGGTGATCGATCTGGGCGGGCCCGATGCCGCGTTGACCCAGGGCTTCGCCGACCAGCCGGTGCGCGACGATGCCCGGCTCGCCGGCAGCGACGGCAGTGCGCGCCTGCTGCAGGGCTCGGCGGCGCTGGTCTTGCCGCAGTTCGGCTGGCCGCTCGCCCTGGCATTGCATGCGCGCGCCGCCGATGATGCCGCCACGATGCTGCAGGTACTCCAGAGCGACCAGCTTGTGGTAGCACCGCTGCGCATCGATGCAACCTGGCGCGCACAGTCGGCCACGCTCACCACCGGCTGGTGGCGGCCGAGCGACACCGTAGTCGAATTGCGCGCCGACGCGGCGTTGCTCGATCGCGTCACCGTGGCAACCGCCGGCTGGCCGATCGTACCGGCACCGTGGATCGTCGGCTATGTGATGCTGGCGAGTGGCGCCTGGGCGTGGCGCCTCGGCTGGCTGGCTGGCACGCCGCGCTCCGGCCGGCATTGGGGCCTGGCACTCGGCACGATCGCGCTGGTGCTGCTGTGCTACCGCCATCTGCCGC
>CAIQIY010000478.1 GCA_903871975.1 uncultured Chloroflexota bacterium
ACGCCAATCTCGGTGCGTACATTTCGACGATCGCGCCGGGCATCCCGACGACGCTGTACGGCCGCATCGTCACCGGGGTCTACAAGATCCCTGCTGCCTACGCGCATGTGACGGGTGTCTACACCAATACGGCGATGGTCGATGCCTATCGCGGTGCCGGCCGTCCCGAGGCATCGTATCTGATCGAGCGCATGATCGATCGGTTTGCTGCCGAGATCGGCATGGATCCGGCCGAAGTGCGCCGGCGCAACTTCATCCAGCCGCAGGATTTCCCGTACCACAACGGCATGGGGCTGCTGCCCTACGACAGCGGCAACTACGAGCCGGCGCTCAACCGCGCGCTCGAGATGGTCGGCTACGCCGACTTCCGCGCCGAGCAGGCACGCGCGCGTGCCGCAGGGCGCTACCTCGGCGTCGGCCTGAGCTCGTACGTCGAGATCTGCGGCGTGGCACCGAGCGCCTGGATCGGCTTGCCCGGCGAAGGTTGGGGCGCTGGCCTGTGGGAGAGCGCCAATGTGCGCGTCCATCTCACCGGCCAGGTGGTGGTGACCACCGGCTCGCTGCCCCATGGCCAGGGCCTCGAGACGACGTTCGCACAGCTGGTGGCCGATGAGCTGGGCGTGGCCTACGAGAATGTCGTCGTGGAGCACTCTGACACTGCCGGCACGCCGTTCGGCTATGGCACTTACGGCAGCCGCAGCGCGGCCGTCGGTGGCACGGCCATCGTGAAGAGCACCGCCAAGATCAAGGAGAAGGCGCGCCGCCTGGCGGCACACATGCTCGAGGCCAGCGTCGATGATGTGGTGTTCGAGGATGGCAAGGCGTATGTGCGCGGTTCACCGGATCGCAGCAAATCGATCGGCGAGATCGCGCTGCAGGCCTCGGTGGCGTACAGCCTGCCCGAAGGCATGGAGCCGTTCCTCGACGAGACGACCTACTACGACCCGCCGAATTGTACCTTCCCCTTCGGCACCCACATCGCGATCGTCGAGGTCGATGGTGATACCGGCGCAGTGACACTCAAGCGCTACGTCGGTGTCGATGATGTCGGGACGGTGATCAATCCGCTGATCGTCGACGGCCAGTTGCACGGCGGCATCGCCCAGGGCGTGGCGCAGGCGCTGTTCGAGCGCGGCGTCTACGACGACAATGGCCAGCTGGTCACGGGCACGTTGATGGACTATGCCATCCCGGTGGCATCGAGCCTGCCGAACTATGAACTCGACCGTACCGTCACACCGTCGCCCGTGAATCCGATGGGCGTCAAGGGGGCTGGCGAGGCCGGCACGATCGGCAGCGCCCAGGCGGTGATGAATGCGGTGATTGATGCGCTGGCGCCGTTTGGTGTGAAGCATCTGCAGATGCCGGCGACTGCCGAGCGTGTGTGGAAGGCGATGCACGGTTGAGTTCCGAGGAGAATGTTCGATGATCCCAGCCGCTTTCGACTATTTCGCGCCGAGCAGCGTCGCCGAGGCGATTGGCTTGCTCGAGCAGCATGGTGACGAAGCCAAGTTGCTTGCCGGTGGTCATTCCCTGTTGCCGGCGCTCAAGCTGCGCCTGTCGCAGCCAGGTGTGCTGATCGACATCAGTCGCGTGGCAGAGTTGCACGGCATCGAGGCCGGTGATCGGCTGTCGATCGGTGCAGCGACGACCTACGCGGCGATCGCCAGCGATCCGGCGGTGCTGGGTGGCTGTCGGGTGCTCGCCGAGTGTGTCGGCCAGATCGGTGATATCCAGGTGCGGAACCGCGGAACGCTCGGTGGTGCGCTGGCGCACGCCGACCCGGCCGCGGATCTGCCGGCGGTGGTGTTGGCGCTCGATGCCGAGATCG
>CAIQIY010000479.1 GCA_903871975.1 uncultured Chloroflexota bacterium
GCGGTGACCTGCCCGCGCTGCAATGGCCTGGGTGAGATCCGCCAACGAGCACCGATCTTCAACATGGTCACGGTGACGACGTGTGACCAGTGTCGTGGCGAGGGCAAGGTCGTCGCGATCCCGTGCCGCGAGTGTCGCGGCGAAGGACGCACGCGCCAGGCGCGGAAGCTGAGCGTCAACATCCCGGCTGGCGTCGATGGTGCGTCGCAGATCCGCATCACTGGCGAGGGCGAGGCAGGCATTCGCGGTGGCCCGCACGGCAATTTGTTCATCGCCCTGGATATCCAGCCGCACGAACATTTTGTGCGCGATGGCAACGATATCATCGTTGAGTTGCAGTTGAATGTCGCACAGGCAGCGCTCGGTGCCGAACTCGAGGTTCCGACAGTCGATGGCGCCGATCGGGTGCGATTCGCCGCGGGGACCCAGACGGGAGCCACGATGCGGCTGCGCGGCAAAGGCGTGCCGGTGCTGCGCGGCAGTGGTCGTGGCGATCAGATCGTCATCGCACGAGTAGTGGTGCCGACGAATCTCAACGAGCAGCAACGTCGGTTGTTTCAGGAGCTGGAGAAATCGCTCGAGCCGGGCCAGGTGGGCGACCATCGCGACGATGGCTTGATTGGTCGGATCAAGAGCGCCCTCGGCTTGTGACGCGGCAGCTGCCGCGCGATGAAGGAGCGATCGCTGATGAACGACCTGGTGTATGGTCGTAATGCCGTCCGCGAGGTGTTGCGGGCACAGCGCCGCACGCTGGTGCGGTTGTTGGTCGCCGCCGGGGCGAATGAGGCCGGGACCCTGGCGGTGGTGACGCAGCAGGCGCGCATCGCCGGCGTCACCGTGGAGCGCGTCGATCGTCGTGAATTGGAACGCTTGGTGCATGGCGTCAATCACCAGGGCGTGGTGCTTGAGTGTGGCCCTTATCCATATGTCGATGTCGATGCCATGCTGGCGCGCGCTGAACAACGCGCCGAACCAGCATTGCTGCTGATGCTCGATCATCTGCAGGATCCACAGAACATCGGTACGTTGCTGCGCACAGCCGAAGTCGTCGGGGTCCATGGTGTGATTACGCCGGGTCGGCGGGCAGCCGAGATCACACCGGCGGTGGTCAATGCAGCCTCTGGTGCCACCGAGCATCTGCTGATCGCCGAGGTGACCAATGTCGTCCAGACGATCCAGCAGCTGCAGCGTGCTGGCGTGTGGGTCGCCGGCGTCGAAGACGACCCGGCGGCGCAGAGCTATGATGCGGTGGACCTTGATGGACCATTGGCGCTGGTGCTTGGCGCCGAGGGAGCCGGGCTGGCGCGGCTCACTCGTGAACGCTGCGATTATCTGGTGCGCTTGCCGATGCGTGGCGAGATTGCGTCGCTGAACGTGGCGGTGGCTGGCTCGATTCTGCTGTATCACGCGTGGCGCGTGCGTGCCCGCTGATGGGTGCACGCATGCTGTGGGAGATCATTGATGGGCTATACGCAATCGGCCGAGGCATTGCTGCGTGAATGGGTCAGCTCGGAACAGCTGCGCAAACATTGCCTGGCAGTCGCGGCATCACTGCACCACTTTGCGGATCGTTGCGGCGAGGATGCTGATCTGTGGCGCGCCGTCGGCATTCTGCACGACCTGGATTACGAGCGCTATCCGATGATGCCGGATCCTGGGCCGCTGGCGACGGCGTCGGCGCAGCTGATCGTTGATACGGTGCCGGATGTGGCACCGTTGATGATGCATCCGTACGTCGGCGCGACGATGCTGCGTCGTACTGGCTGGTCGTCTGATGTCTGCCGGGCGATCCTGTCGCACGCCGACTATACCGGCATCGAACGCCAGACGGCGCTTGAACGCACGTTGGCGGCGGTCGACGAACTCTCGAGCTTCATCATCGCCGTGGCGATGGTGCGGCCGAGCCGCAGCATCCACGAGGTGGATGTGCCGGCGGTGCGGCGCAAGATGAAGGACAAGGCGTTTGCTCGGGCGGTGAGCCGCGAGGATATCGTGCGTGGCGCCGAGTTGCTCGATCTCGAGCTCGATGCGCTGATCGCCGAGGTGATCGCAGCACTGCGCGCCGATGCCGTGCGCCTCGGTGTCAATGGCGTGGCGTGATGCCGTGCCCGGCCCGTCGCATCGCACCCCGGCAGTGCGGCGGGCCGGTCTGACGCGTGCACGACACCGCTGTGCTCATTCGCGGTACATCTGGCACACCATCCCCTGCGGCATGTCTGGCGTCTGGACAAATGCCTGGCCGACTCCCAGACCCTCGATGTGTTCCCTGACGTCGATGCCCTGCACGCGGATGTACCGCGAAAGTTTCTGCGACTCGGGATAGTTTGAGCGGAACAGGATGCGGGTTCCGGTGTTTGACAGCACGTCCTGATCGATGTCGTTCAGGCTCTGGGTCGCGATGATGACGGCAATGCCGTATTTGCGGCCTTCCTTCATCAGTTTCAGCAGACTTGGATCGTTTCCGAGCCGATGGGCTTCGTCGAGCACGATCGCCAGGCGGATGCGATCGGCGTTGCCCCAGTGAAACATGTCGCGCAGGATGCTGCGCAGTGCGAAGGCGCCCGCTGCCAGCTGTACCTGCTCGATGCGCAGTTCGTGCAGATCGAGCACCATGCCGGAACGCAACGCCTCGATGAACCGCGGTCCATCACGTCCATCACTGGTGTTGGGCCGGAACAGCCGCATCTCGAGGATGGCTCGGCATCGGGCGATGACGCCATCGCCGCGGCGTGCTTGCTCTTGGCGCTCGAGGATGCGCAGCACGTCGGCGGGTGTCGGATTTGGCCGAATGGCATAGGCCGACCGAATCGCCTGATAGAGGTCGTCTTGCTGACGCAAGCCCAGGCCGGTGATCTTGGCGATGATCTCGGCGATGGCGTAACTCTGCGCTTGCTGCTGATCGCTGTCCTGCTGGCTGGCATCGAGCTCGAATGGCGAGAATGGCAATCCCTGGGCGGCGTTGATGATTGACCCACGGGTGAGGCGCGCATACGAACCCTGTGGATCGCCAAACTGGCCGTGGAAGTCGATCACGAGCGCCGGGACGTCTTGCCGTGCGAGTTCGTTGAGGATGCGCAATGTCGTGACCGATTTGCCTTGCCCGGGGATGCCCATGATGAAGCAGTGTGGGCTGCTGCGAATGGATGGCTGCCAGACAACATCGCCGCGTACGCTGTGGCCGAGGGTGATGATGACTGGCGTGGCCGGACCATCGTCCCCGGCTGGTTGTGCATCGCCGTCCGGCACGAACGCCGGGTCGCCTTGGTCGTCCGGCACGAACGCCGGGTCGCCTTGGTCGTCCGGCACGAACGCCGGGTCGCCTTGGTCGTCCGGCGCGAACGCCGGGTCGCCCTGGTCGTCTGGCACAAGCAGCACATCGGGTGGCGCCAACGCCGGCTCGGGCCAGGCGGGTGGCGTGACGGATGGATTCGTGCGCGGCGTGCGGCGCAGCGGCGCAGCGGCGTGCTCGGGCATCAGCAGCTCATGCAGCGAAACGTGATGAAACTCATCGTCGCCGACGCGCCAGCGCTGATGTGGCACCGGCACCGTGCTGACGATCAAGCCCTCACACGAGATGCGCGCATCGAGTTCATCGTGGTCGATGCGCTCGAGCAGTTCCAGCGCACCGCGTGCCGCGTCATCCGACAGCGTACCATGCCGTCGCGCGCGCTGGATGCCAAACCGCAGGACTGTCGCCAATCCAGCGCGCTGGATCGGCGTATCCAGCCGCTGGTCGAAGCTGAAGAAATGCTCGCGGAGCAACCTGGCACTGCGCTCGGCCCGCAAGCGGACATCGGGCAGCAGTGCCTCGGCCACTGCCCCCGCCGGTTGTACCGCGACGCTCACCAGCCGCAGCTCGATGATGCCGCGGCGCAACACGACCAGCACCACATCGCTGTAGCGCATGGTACTGCCGGCGGGATCTTCGGCCGGCAACGCGATCTGCAGAATCGCCTCGAACGGCAGCACAATCGCACCATCGAGCCGATTGGCACGCCGCAGCCAACCCGCCGCGATGCCCAATGCCAGCGTATGGGTCTGGTCGCCCGAATCTGCGGTGAGTTGCAGTGCCAGGCGCCCCGACACACGCTTGATCTGATCGAGCAGCGCCTCGATCTGTGGTGCTTCGAGGTCAACGATGCCAACCTCGCGCAACATCGTCGCCAGATGAATCTCGATCTCATCGCGCCAGGCGGTCGTAATCAGCAAGCGATGTCCAACCTGTTCATGGAATGTCGGACGGTAGTCGACGATATGGCGCTCGGATAGTTCGCGAAGGTGTGGTTCGGCCGGTGAATCGAGGTATTCGATACCGAGATAGCGGTCATAGGCGATGACCCAGTGGCTCGTACGGTGCAGCTGTTCGAGGACGTGGCGTTGTTCTGTGCGCAGTTGGGCACGCACCGCCGGCAGATCGCCGCCGAGCAGCGCGCCGACAGCACTCAACCAGGCCTGATGCCCCTGCGAGATGCCATCGCTCAGCTGGCGGCTCACCGGATGCGGTGCGCCGCGGCCCACGCGGCCGCTCACGATCCGGTGGTGCCAACTGAGCGTCGCGGGGTCGAAGTGGCTGTCGTGATGGGCCAGCAAGCCAAAGACGCTGAGCGTGCCGGGATCGTTGTCATGGCCTGCGGTATCGAGCGTGACGATCTCGGGCTGGAGCAGATCGGCCAGCACGCTCAGGTGCGATGATGGTTGGCCGGGCGTGCCGAGCATGGCCATGGGCCGCAGCGACACCGCGATCAGTGGTGAGAACGAATCGCTGGCGCGTGCCGAACCGTGGGCGTTCAGTGCGGTACGCAA
>CAIQIY010000480.1 GCA_903871975.1 uncultured Chloroflexota bacterium
AGGCCTGGCCGCTGCTGGCGCCATACGTGGCCCACGTGCACATCAAGGATGCGCTGCTGGCCGATGGTGCGGTGCGACCGGCTGGTGAAGGCGACGGCGACATCGCGGCGTTGCTGGCGGCACTCGATGCCTGCGGGTATCGCGGCTATCTGGTACTCGAGCCGCACCTGCAGCTCGCCGGGCCAACAGGCGGCTTCTCGGGCGAGACCGGCATGCGGCGGGCGGTGGCGGCATTGCGTGGCCTGCTCGCCCCCTACCGTGTGGGGCCGGCGATCGGTCAACCGCACGCCTGAGGCGCTTCCCACCGCAGTTGACAACGCCGGACACGCAATGTGCGCTCCGGCACGTGAGAGAGAGGCAGCACATGACGCCCCCAGTGACGGTCTGCCGCGTGATCCTGATCGGCTTCGGTGCGGTCGGGCGTGGCTTCGCGACGATCCTGGCACAGCATGGCGAGCGCCTGCGCCGACAGTCTGCCATCGACATCCGCATCGTCGCCGTCGCGACGCACAGCCGTGGCGCGGTGATCGACCCGTCCGGCATCGCGCCGGACGCATTGCTCGCGGCATCGGAACAGCCCGGTGGCCTCGCGGCGTTGCCCGGAGCGGCCACGCGCGCGCCACTCGACATCATCCGCACAACACCCGCCGATGTCGTCGTCGAGGCGACCTGGACCGACCTGGTGACCGGAGAGCCGGCGATCAGCCACATTCGTGCGGCATTTGCCGCCGGCATGCATGCGATCACGGTGAACAAGGGCCCAGCGGCGCTGGCGTTGCGCGCGTTGCGCGACGAAGCGGCCGCCTGTGGGCGGTTCTTTGGCTTCGAAGGGACGGTGATGGCCGGCACGCCATCGCTGCGGCTGGCGCTTGAAGCATTGGAAGGGTGCGCCATCCACCAGGTCAGCGGCATCGTGAATGGGACGACCAACTTCATCCTGAGCCAGATGGAGCATGGGATGGACTACGCCGCGGCCCTGGCCGAGGCGCAACGCCTCGGCTTCGCCGAAGCTGATCCGACCGGCGATGTCGAGGGCTTCGATGCGGCCGGCAAGGCGGCGATCCTGGCCAATGCGCTGCTCGACGCCACGCTGCGCCCGGAAGACGTCGCGCGCCAGGGCATCAGCCAGCTCGGCGCTGCCGACGTGGCTGCCGCCGCGGCGGCGGGCGAGCGCTGGCGCCTGATCGCCCGCGTCTGGCGCGACGGCGACCAGGTGCGTGCCGCAGTGGCGCCGACGCGTCTGCCACAGAGCCATCCGCTCGCCGGCGTCACCGGCGCGACCAATGCGCTCACCATCAGCACCGACCTGCTCGGCGATGTGACGCTGATCGGCCCGGGGGCAGGTGGGGTGGCGACGGGGTTCGCCGTCGTGTCGGACATCCTGGCGCTGTATCGCAGGCGCTGAACTGCCATGGCCCACGGGCCGCCGGGTACGCCACCGACCAGCGCACAGCGCTGTCGCGTGGCGCTGCCCGGCATGCCGGCCATGGAGCTGGCCCTCAGGAGATGCGGTTGGTGTTCGTTCTGTCGGGGCGACAGAACGAACGCAGGAAGGAATCCGCCGTCGGCGCGACGGAGGGGCACACTGCCGCGACGCATTGTCGCTCACCATAAACACAGGTATAATTGCTGCAGGCATCCGGGTACGCCACAGAGGACGAGCATGACCGTAAACTACACGCGCTGGTTGCGCAGCTACGTGGGCCATCAACGCCTGCTGCAGCTCGCCTCCAGCGCCTTCATCACCGACGGCAGTGGCAATGTCTTGCTCGGCCAGCGCAGCGATGTCATGCTCTGGGCGCCGCCATCGGGTGTTGTCCAGCTCGGCGAGACACCGGCGCAGACCGTCATCCGCGAGGTGCGCGAGGAGAGCGGGCTCGATGTCGCCATCGAACGATTGATTGGCGTCTATTCCGGCCACGATTTCGAGTGGACCTACCCGAACGGCGACCAGGCGCAGATCGTCAGCATGTTCTACGCCTGCCGCATCCTGGGCGGCACACTCGTCGCAGATCGCCGTGAGTTCATCTCACTCAATTTCTACCCGCGCGATCGCCTGCCACCCCTGATGCCGCGGTATGTCCGGATGGTGCGGGACGCGCTGGCCGGCCACGCCGAGGCGGTGTTCGACTGATGCGACGTATCGCGTATTGCTCGCCGGTCAATCCAGTCGCCTCGGGCATCTCGGATTACAGCGAAGAATTGATCCCCTATCTCGGTCAGTACGCCGAGGTCGTCGTGTATGTCGATGACGGCGTGCGGCCGACCAATGCCGCATTGCGCCAATCGGTCGAGATCCGGCCGATCAGTCGCTATCCGCGGGATCAGCACCGCCGGCGCTACGATGCGACCCTCTACCACATGGGCAACAGTGCGGCCCATCTGGCGATCTGGCACACCGCACGACAGCATCCCGGTGTCATCGTACTGCACGATTTCGTATTGCATCACTTCATGCTGCAATACCTCGTCACGCATCAGCGCACGCCGGCAGCCTATCGCGCCCAGGCACACCAGCGCTACGGAGCAGCAGGGGCACGCGTCGCCGAGCTGATGCTGCACGGTCGTTTCACCGAGGCGGCCTTCGGCATGCCATTCTGCGACGACGTCGTAGCCGCGGCCGACGGCATCGTGTGCCACAGCGCATATGTCGCGCAGCGCGTCGCAGCACTACGCCCAACAGCCCCGTTGGCCGTCGTGCCGATGGGTGTACCGCCCGCACCAGTCGTCGACCGCACTGCAGCGCGGCACGCGCTGGGCTTGCGCGACACCACGCTGGTCCTCGCGTCGTTCGGCCACATCAACCCCTACAAGCGCACGGATGTCGTCCTGCGGGCACTGCGCACGCTGCTCGCCGAGGGGCGCGACATACACTACCTGCTGGTCGGCAGCATCTCGCCACACTACGACGTCCACCGCGCAGTAGCCCGCGCCGGGCTCGGCGACCACGTCACCATCACGGGATATGTCGCACGAGACGCGTTCGCCACAGCGCTGGCCGCCGCCGATGTATGCATCAACCTGCGCCACCCCACTGCCGGCGAGACCTCGGCGAGCCTGCTGCGGCTGCTGGGTGCCGGCAAGCCCACGCTCGTCACGGCCACCGGTTCGTTCACCGAGCTGCCTGCAGCCGCCGCCGCACACGTCGATCTCGACGAGTCGG
>CAIQIY010000481.1 GCA_903871975.1 uncultured Chloroflexota bacterium
CGCCGGCGAGCTGCTCGGTGTCGGCGGTCGGGCGTACGTTGGCAGCCAGGTGCAGCACCGTCTGCTCGCCGAAGACTGCCGCAACTGCGCGTGCGACGCGCTGGTTGCCGGCGTAGATCACTGGCACCGGCGTCGCGCCACTGCTCGCCAATGGCGCCCGATCGATCGCCACACCGACGACGTGTGCCAGCCGCACCAGCGGCTCGCGCGCGCCGCCATCGTGGCCACCGACCAGCAGCACACAATCCAGCGGCAGCCGCGTCAGCGCCGCCAGTTCGCGATCGAGCCACTCGGCGGTCGTCAGGCGGCCGCTGCCCGGTGCATCGAACGTGAGGGTGTGCCGGAGCTGGTGCGGGATGCCGCGGCAGGCGCGCAGCGCACTCTGGGCCGACACGTCGTGCGCGATGGCCGCCACGGCGATGTTGAGCGGCTCGGCGATGCTGGTGACCGCGACCAGCGCATCGACTCCCTGCCCGTCGGCGTCGCGCGGGATGATCAGGTTCCCGGCGTGTACCAGCCGGCGCCCGACCACATCGCCGATCTGTTGTGCACCCTCGAGGACGGCGACCAACGCATCACGCTGTGGGGCGGCGATCGACGAGGCGACTTCGACGCGACTGACCAGCCGTGCCTGGCCGTCGACGACGTCGATCAGGCTGATGCGCGTCATCGACGAGCCGATCTCGCAGATCAACGTCGCTTGCGGGTCGGGAATCGCAGGCATGATGGCCTCCTGATGCGCATCGGCCGCCGCCGGATCATCCGGCGAGGCGCGTCAGCCAGTCGATGATCAGGCGCACACGCTCGAGCAAGGCGACGCTGTAGCTCTGCAGGCCGGCGGCGAATAGCCCGCCGAAGGCGACGACCATGCACCAGCGCCCGACGGCCCCGAGCCGGCTGATGGCCGACCCCGCGGGACGGTCGTCGGCGACGCTGGCGCTGAAGCCGATGAGGACCAACACGGTGACGATGATGCCGATATACCCGATCGGCGAAGGTGCGCCGGCGCCATCGATGCCGGTGAGATTGAGGATCTGTGGCACAAGGCTGCCGAGCAATGCGCCGCTCACCGCCAGCCCGCCTGCGACGCCGAATACCAGCGCCAGCGGCAGGTTGGCCAGCCCCGACAGCCATGTCCCGGGCCATAGCCGGGCGAACAGCAGCAGCCCGAGGGCCAGCGGAATCGCATAGGCCAGCTGCGCGTCGGGTGCCCCGGTGATCACCTGGCGTGCTGCCGGCGCGAGCGCGGTGTGCCAGGTGATCACGAACGCCACGCCGAGCGATGTGCCGATGAACACGGACTGCACCGCACGGTAGATCGGGTTGTCGCCGAATGCCCGGCTCAGGACGATCAGCGTGAGCAGCACCGCGATCGTGTCGGCAGCCGTGATGCTCATGGTGTGCTCCTCCGCCGCATCACGGCTGTGATGCTGGCGGTGAGCGCCAGCATCGCCAGCACGACGCCCAGCCCGAGTGTGACGAGCCGCACCGCCGCGAGGGGCTGTGCGTCGTCGGCATCACCACGGGCGGCTTGATAGCTGGCTGCTGCCAGCGGGCCGGCGAGCAGCGTGACGCCCGGTTGCCGTGCGTAGGGTGCCGCCATCACACTGGCATCGGCGGTGACGACCAGCGTCAGCGGTATCGGCGTGGCAGCACGCGCTATGCCGGGGTATACCTGCTCCATCCATCCCTGGACATCAGCCGGATCGTCGGCGAACACGATGATCGCCGAGAGATCGCCGAGCGCCGCGATCGGCGTGTCGCTGCCCGACCGTACCATACCGTCCGGCGCCGCCTCGGCGACGAGTTGGGGGAACGTGCGCGCGAGCAGCGCCAGCGCTGCACTGCCACCCGGCCGGTACCCCAGCGCCACGACGGGATTCGGCGCTGGCTGGTCGCCGCTCGCAGCGAGATACTCCTGTGCGGCGAATTGTGGCAGGACACCCTGCGGATCGCTGCTGAACAGCACCAGCCCGACGCCACGCTCGGCCAGCTGATCGAGCATGGCACGCTCGATCGGCGCCAGTTCGGCGGTGCGCCGCGCATCCCACTCGTAGGCCAGCAGCACCACATCGCCAGCCCCGAGCGCCGCGATCCCGTCGCTGACCGACGACGCGGCACCCGCCGGGAGAGTGTGCCGGAACGGCGCGCTGAGCATTGGCAGCCCGACGGCCGCGATCACCAGCACCAGCACCAGCACCGACAGGACCTGCTCGATGGTGATCCGCCACGTACGCTGCGGCACGTCGTCGTCGTCGTCGGTCTCCGACATGTCGGCCGACTGCGCCGTGATGGCGCGCAGGCGCTCGATCGCCTGAATCTGCACCGGCGTGTAGCGCCCGCCGGTCAGCGCCGGCGTGGCGATGCTGGCGAGGATCGCCGGATCGACCGGACCAGCCTCGACGATCGGCAGATCGGTGACGGCACCGGCGGAGCGGGATTCGAGCTGCCGCGTGGTCCCGGGTGCCGCTGGTTCGGCGGCAGACACCTCGGCTGGCTGGTCGCCGCCCGCGCTGGGGGTAGTGGCCAGGTCGGCATCGTCGGCAGCGGGCGGTGGAGCAGCAGCGTGCTCGGCCGGATCCGGCGTGTCGAGCAGGTTCTGCAGCCAGATCGGCACCTCGGCATCGCCGGCTGCTGCCGGGCGATTCGGCGTGCGGGCGATCAGATCGCGCAGCGCCGTCGTCGCCGAATTCGGCCGCACTGGCGCCGCATCTGGCGCCGGGGCATCGTCGTCAGGTTCGATCGATGCATCGCGCAACCAGGGCGGCAATGGCTCGTCAGCCGGCTGTGGGTCGCGTGTCACGCAGCAACTCCGGTCATCAACGATCGAGGTACGGCCGATCGAGCCCGACCAACAAGCGGACACCAGTGACGAGCGCACCGATCGCGGCACTGATCAACACCCCGCGCGCCGCCGGTACGACGATGCCCTCGTCGAGTGCGGTGATCGCTCCGGCCAGTGGCGCGCCGAGCGCCTCGATGGGCGCGGCGCTGCTGATCAGGAGCAGCGCGCCTACAGCAATGATGACGATCGCCTCGGGATTGCCGCGCCGTGATGCCCGTACGGCCGCGCTCATCGCAAAGAATGCCAGCAATGCCAGGAACGACGCCGCCAACGGCTGGTAGATCACGCGGAACAAGTCACGAAACGGGCGCTCGCTCAGATCCGCCGGCATGATGACGACACCCGTGGGGCTGAAACCGACCAGCGTGCCGGTGATGATCACGGCGGCCATGCTGGTCAGAATGATGACGCTCTGGACCCATCCGGCATCGCGTGCTGTGATGCGCTGCAGATGATATGTGCCGATCGCGGCCAACCCGACGAGCAACGCGACCGCGCTGACGATCCCGGCCCAGCGCAGCAGGACATCGCCGATCGCCAGTGCTGCGGGCGCGCCGGCGGCTGCGCCCAGCGCGACGACCACGCCGATCACACCCACCAGGACGATGAGCAGCAGCCGTGCGGGATGTCGGGTGAGCGATTCCATGGCCATTCACTCCCGCATCATGTCATCGCGGCACGGCGGCGCCGACGGCCGAGAGCGCGGTCAGGACGACGATGACGACGATCACCGCCAGCCTGACGAGATCGTGGGTCGCGAGCCTGGCCTGCGGTGCGATCGCGTCGCTGATGTGCGCCGCTGCGGCGTGGGCATCCTCGCCGACGAGTGCGCCATCGGCGGCGAGCATGCTCCAGGGTGCGCTGGCCAGCGTCGGGCTGGCGGCAAACTGGTCGATCTGGCGCCGGTGATAGGCTTCGCTCGCGAACAGATACTCACCATCGAAGTGCCCGACCGTCTGGCTGATGCCGGGCGTGCCGTGCTCGCAGCAGTCGTCGATGGCGAGCGCGTAGGCGACTTGGTCGTGCTGGGCGAGCAGGCGCACGCGTGGTGGCCGCGTGGCGCCGATGGTGCCTGCACGCTGGGCCCGCGCGATCACGCCGATGAGGCTGAGGTGGGCGATTGCGTCGCCGCTGCTGGCGATGATCGGCACACCCGATGCCGCAGCGTCGGCGGCCAGCCGCTCGGCGGCGTTGATGCCGGCGATGGTGGCGGCAGCGTCGCGCGGCCCACCGACGGCCCCGCCGCCGACGGAGATGTGGATGGCGCGGCCAGCCTCGGCGCCCGCGACGCGCGCGTGCCGCAACGCCAGCGCACCACGCGCCAGCCGCTGCCGTACCGGCGCGGCGCGCCCGTGATGCACAATCGCAGCCGTCGCGACCGCTGCGATGATGATCAGCAGCAGCAACGCATCATGCGTGATCGACACGGCGTTCTCCGTCGTCAGCAGCCGGCCAACACCAACCCGGTGCCGCGAGTGTAGCCGGTTTTGCGGGGATTGTCAATGCATCGTATGACGGCGTGTCGTAGCGCTGGTGACCGCGGATCACCTGGGCTCGTGTGGTACGCCGGGATCGTTGCCCGGGCACGTCGCAGGCGTAGCCAGCGCAGCGGCCAGCGCTGGCCAGCTGGCAGCATCACCCAGCGCCTGACACCACGCCATGCTCCGCGCATCGGGCATCAGCGGGCCGGCGGCGAGCGCACAGTGGCTGGCAATCGCGGCAAACGGCACGATGATCTCGAGCGCGAGCTGTGCCGGCGTGCGCCAGCCACGGCGCGACAGCGCCGCAGCGAGCTCGCCGATGGCCCTCACGCGCGCACCGGCCGCGGCGGACTCTCGAGCATCAGCGTGACCGGTCCGTCGTTGCACAGATTGACCTCCATGTGGGCGCCGAAGACGCCTTCGGCGA
>CAIQIY010000482.1 GCA_903871975.1 uncultured Chloroflexota bacterium
CTGAATGCGCTGGTCGAGGATCAGTTGCGCCGCTTGCGACTGGCCCTCGACAGTGATGCGACCCATCGCTGGCTCGACCAGGCGCGTGGCGGCAATCGCATCACCTTCGGCCGCTACACGGGCCAGACGCCGGTCGCTGGTTCGGTCGAATTGAAGGCGAAGCACGGCGAATTGCGTGACACGCTGCGCGACCTTGATCGTCAGTGGCGACAGCTCACCGCTGCGAGCGCAGCGCGCGCCGATGCTGCAGATGTGCTGAGCTATGCGCCGCGCCCCGATGGCGGCGAGATGTGGTCACGCTGGGATATGCAGGCGACGCCGCCCGACATCCTGATCACCAACTACTCGATGCTGAACATCATGCTGATGCGTCAGCTCGAGGCACCGATCTTCGAGCAGACGCGCCGCTGGCTCGCCGAGCCGGGGCATCCCGAGCGCGTCTTCACGCTGGTCGTCGACGAGCTCCATGCGTACCGCGGGACACCCGGCACCGAAATCGCCTACATCCTGCGCCTGCTGTTCGCCCGGCTGGGCCTGACGCCGGATTCGCCGAAGTTGCGCATTCTGGCGACGAGCGCCAGCATCGCCGATGACGACTCCGGGCGGCGGTTTCTGCGCGAGTTCTTCGGCCGCGACCAGTTTGAGTTCATCGGCAGCGACCAGGAGGTGCCGAATGCCGCGGCCAGCGGGCGGATGTGCCAGATTCAACCGGCGCTGTCCACGTTCGCCGATGCCCTGACCATGCCGGGGGCGATGGCTGATCCGGCCGATGCGGGCACACAGCAGGCGATGATGCGCCTGGCTGATGCGCTGGGCGCTGGTGCGCCGGACGACGCGCCAGCGCAGCGCCTCGGCAGTGCGCTGCGCGCATGGGATGCCGCCGATGCGCTCCGCAGCGCCTGCACCAACGATGGGGTGATGCGTGCCACCAGCGTAGACACCATCGCCGCCAGGTTGTTTGGCGGCGACCATGCCACGGCGCGGCATGCCTGCCATGGGCTGCTGCTCGCGCTCGGCCTGGCACAGGCCGACGAGACGAGCCGATCGTTGCTGCCGGTTCGCGGGCACCTGTTCTTTCACAACCTCGCCCAGCTCTGGGCCTGCAGCAATCCGCACTGCTCCGGTGTCCAACCCGGCGATCCGGCCTCGCACCGCCCGATCGGCCCGCTGTTCGCACACCACCGGCTCAGCTGCCCGCAGTGTGCTTCGCGGGTCCTCGATCTGCTCAGCTGCGAAGTGTGCGGCGACGTGTTCCTCGGTGGCTACCGCGTCCAGGAGCGTAAGCGGCTGTTGTTGATGGCAGATAGCCCGGCGCTCGACAGGATGCCCGACCGGGTCGCGCTCGACCGCAGCCACGAGAGCTACGCAGTCTTCTGGCCTACGCCCGACGGCGCCGAGCCCCTCGATCGCGAATGGAAGAGCCGGGGGGGGCAATCAACATGGGTACGGGCGCTGCTGACGCCGCGCACGGGCCAGGTGCACACACCACCGCATGCCGCGACCAACGGTGAGGTCGTGGGGTATCTCTACACGGCCCAGGCGTCGGGCAAGGCCACGCCGGACTCGAGGCCGCACAAGTGCCCGCGGTGCGACGCCAATTACCAGCGGCGCAAGGTGTACCCCACACCGTTGCGCCTCCAGCAGATCGGGTTCCAGAAGGCAGCGCAGGTGCTCGCCAGCGGCATCGCGCGCGAGCTGTCGGCTGGTGATCAACACGCCCAGCGCCAGCGCAAGCTGGTGGTCTTCACCGACAGCCGGCAGGACGCCGCCAAGCTGGCGGCGGGCATCGAACACGATCACTACCGCGACATGGTGCGGTTTGCGCTGTTCGAGGCGTTGACGAGCTACTGGCCGGACCTGCCGGCGTACATCCAGGGCGAGTTTGGTCAGCGCGATGATCTGCGTGCGCGCATCGCCGAGATCAACCCCCGGCTCGCGGCAGCGCTCCACGCCACGATTGGCGACGACCAGGCGCGGCAGCGCTTCGGCGCCGCACTGGAGGCACAGGTGCGCGAAGAGGCGGTTCGCTGGGCGAGCGGCTTTGCACCGGGGAACCGCCAGGCGGCGCAGTCGTGGCAGCAGATCCTGCGTGGCTATCCGAATGGGCCGATTCCGCTGCCGGTGCTGCGCCGACAGGTGTACTACGCGCTCCTGCGCGCTGGCATCGCGCCTGGCGGTTCTGATTTCCAGAGCCTCGAGATCCCACTCCAGAACAACACGACGGTTCCCTGGTTCACGTGTTATCGCTGGGATGATGATCCACCGCAGGAGAAGCTGCTGCTCAGCGAGGCGCAGCGCGGGTACATCCGCGGGCTCGAGGCCCAGCTCACCGAAGAGGTGATGTATGCGCTGTTCCCACGCTTCGCGAGGACCAACGAGGGTGTCGCGCAGGCGCGGGTGACGTTCGCCAACCCGGTCGACGGCGATGAGCGTCAGCGCACCATCGCCGAGGCGGTGCTGCGGCAACTGGGCATCCGGCGCCTCCATACCTTCGCGATCGCGAGCGACATGGCAGGGCGCGATACCAAACTGCGGTCGTACAGCCGGCGCTTGTTGCAGCACCTCGAGCTCGACAGCACCGAGAATGGTGCCATCGCGAGTCTGCTCGCACGCAGCCAGGCGACGACCGGCTCGGCGTACGGCCAGGTCCTCGAGCCACAGCACCTCGCGGTGGTTCCCCCTTCGACGCGCCCGGGCGAACCGATCGCAGGGTTCCGCTGCCCACGATGCAATGGCTTCTACCTCGCTGATACGGGTGTCTGCCCCGAGTGCAGCCAGGTGAGCCACCTCGAGCCCGCACATCTCGCCGGTGGTGCCGATTACTACAATGCCCTGCGTGCGAGGTATCGCACCGTCGTGCGGATGCATTGCGCCGAATTGACCGGGCAGACCGACGATGCCGACCGGCCGCGCCGGCAGCGGCGCTTTCAGGACGTGTTCTTCGACGATGAAATTGCACAGGTGCAGGGCATCGATGTGCTGAGCGTCACCACAACCATGGAAGCCGGTGTCGACATTGGTGCGCTGAACGCGGTGATGCTGGCCAACATGCCACCACGGCGCTTCAATTACCAGCAGCGCGTCGGTCGCGCTGGCCGTCGCGGCCATCCGGTGGCTTTGGCGCTGACGTTCTGCCGCAGCCGTAGCCACGATGACTACTACTTCGCCCGGCCCGAACAGATCACGGGTGACCCGCCGCCGCCGCCCTACATCGATCTGCGCAGCTTCCCGATCCTCAGCCGGGTGTTCATCAAGGAAGTGCTGCGCGTCGCGTTCGCTGCCGCTCCCGATGCACGTGTGAGCAGCGAGGGCGATGATGTGCATGGTGAGTTTGGCCTGGTCGATGACTGGATGTCGCACAACCGGGCGCTGGTGACCCGATGGATCGACAACCCGGCCCATGGCGCGCTCATCGAGCGCATCGCAGCTGATCTGACCCGCGGTCACCCAGGGGCTGGTGAAGCAGCGGCCGGCGATTGGTGCGTTCGGCTGGTGGAGTTCGCCAGAAGTACGCTCGTACCCATGATTGATTCCATTGCAGGCGATAATTCGTATCAACAAGTGCGACTGAGTGAGCGTCTGGCCAATGCCGGGCTCTTGCCGATGTTCGGCTTTCCGACGCGCTCACGGTTGCTCTACACCACCTGGCCCACGCAACAGCACCGGGGTGCCGCCCCCCAGACGATCGACCGCGATCTGGACATCGCCATCAGTCAATTCGCGCCGGGCTCCGAGACGGTCCGCGACAAGGCGGTGCACACGGCCGTCGGCGTCGCCGCATTCACTGGTCGGGGCGCGCACGAGGCGTTCTATCCGCCGTTTGCCGCCGATAACCCGAAGCTGCTGGGCTATTGCGAACACTGCCACGCGGTATCGCTGCATAAGCCCGCAGATCTGCCGTCGCCCGAGGCCGACGCTCGCGGCGTATGCCCGGTCTGCCAACAGTCGACGCTGCGCATCACCGATGCCCGTGAACCGCGTGATTTCTTCACCGACCTGATGCCGCGCAGGTATGATGGGCTATTCGAGTGGCAGCCCCGCGCGACCCGACCACTGATCACCGTCGATGATGCTGCCGATGCGTCCGGTGCCACGCAGCCATATGCCAATGCGCTGATCAACGCGCGCTACACCGATATCTACACCGTGAACGACAACGAAGGTCAGGGCGGGTTTGCGTTCAAGCGGGCGCTCTACCAGCGGTCGGCCAAGTATGGTGCGGTGATCGCACACGATGCCATGCGCAACGGCCAGCATTTCGGCACTTTCGGCGACAGCAAGCGGATCGCGCTGCTCGCTCGACGGAAGAGCGATGTCTTGCTGGTGAGCATCACCGACTGGCCGACCGGCATCTTCGCCCCGCCAGTGACCGTTGAGGGTCGCGCGGCATGGTATTCGTTCGCGTTCTGGCTGCGTACGGCCGCCAGCGCGATGCTCGATGTCGATCCACTGGAATTGCAGGCCGGATTGCGCACAGCCGCCGATCCACGCTATGGCGTCATCGGTCAGGCGTTCCTCAACGATCGGCTGGAGAACGGTGCCGGCTACAGCCGCTTCCTGGCGGATCCGCACGAATTCGCCCGCTTGCTGGACCACGCCGACGAACGCGCATCCACCGGGTTGCTGTCGCGCTGGCTCGATGCACGGTTTCATCCTGATTGCGATGCGTCGTGCAACGTGTGTCTGCGCGACTTTGCCAACATGTCGTACCACGGGCTGCTGGATTGGCGACTGGCGCTCGATCTGGCGCGTCTGGCGCGCGACTCGGCTGCGACCATCGATCTTGTGAGTGCCTGGGGGCAACAGCCCAATCCCTGGCACTCCCTGACGGATGGCCCGGAATCGCCAGTGGGCCGTACGCTACGCGCGATCGGCTACGAGCATGTCGGGGTGTTCGCCGATCTGCATGGCTATCAGGACCCGCAACGGGGTGGAGCGTTGCTGCTGGTGCGCCACCCGCTGTGGACGGGCGACCACTCCGGCTGGCAGGCGGCATGCGCCGAAGCCGTGGGTCGGCGTCGGTCGGGCGGCATTCGCGCAGCGAATCCCTTCATGGTGCTGCGCGTGCCAAATAGGTATGCGGCAAATCGGTGACGGCCCGTCAGGTGATGCACCAGGTGCCATGGGTCGGTATGCTGCGCAGCTGGTGCATCGCTGCGATGGCCAATGGGGTTGACGCGCCGGCTGTGGCGGTGTGTCGTAGATCAACGTGCTGTGCCGTCGTCTGGTGATGACGGCTGGGCTTCAGGCAATTGATTAGGCTGTATCAGCGTGGTATGAGTTACTTCTCATCTCAGAGACCACTCAAAAACCCGCGTCGGTGTGCTATCATGAAGTACCATCGCGCGACTGCGCTGATGTGGCGTAGTCCGAGCGCATGGATGCCTGGAGGATCACATGACGACCGATGCCTACCTACACAGCCGGCGAGTGACACTGGTGGAGATCGAAATCTGCGAAGTGACCGACAAGCGCTGCTTTTCATCCTGGCGATCGGCTGATCGGCACCGTATCTTCGTCATTCGACAGGGTATCGATCAACGCCGCGCTGGCGAGTACCTGCAGTCCTATCCATGCAGGCACTGTGGGCGCCGTCATCTGGGCCATGCACCGCGGAGAATAGCGCGCAGGCGCCCGGAAGTGCGTGACCATCGTACAATCATCACCCGTAGGTGGGACGCTTGGTGGAACCACCACGATGATGATGATCAGGCGGCCTGACACACCAACGACGCGGCGGAGGTAAACACACGCCACCTCCGCCGCGGCCTCGCTGGTGAACCGCGTCGTGCTACCGACGCTGCACGAATCCCCAGCCATTACCCCGACGACCCCGTGGACGCCGCTCCGTCGCCGGGCTTGCTGAACTCCCGAACGCTGACGGCTCCATGCGACCGGCCGGATTGCGCCGGAGCGCGTGTCTGGCGCCGCTCACAGCATGACACCAGCATAGCGCTCGTCGCCGCGTTCCGTCATCACGCGCTGCGCCCTTGGTGCCACGAGCAGCGGCGAGGAGCACCGCGACCCCAGCCGTTGCTCGCGCCCCCGGGCTTACTCGCGTGTTGCAGACTTGGGTAGTACCGATCTGCAGTGTCGTGCTGGCGCACGCACGACCACTCCACCGTTGCCACGACCATTTCCAAGGCTCATGCAACGTCCGGAGCAGAACGACACGCGCACCGCGTTCGGTACCGCCTCAAGTGATCGCAGCAGCACGCTCAACGCAATCTCGATCGGCTCATCGGTCTCGCGGGGTGCGGCCATGCGTGCGCTCGCATCCATCCCGAACACCGCGTGACGCTGATTGCGTGCTCGGTGCTCCAATCCTCGCAGCGCCGTCCTGGGTGCCTCCTCGACCAGCGTTGCATCCAGCCCCGTGGAGCATCACCGGCATATTGACGAGTTGACAGCGTGTGATAGGATCGTGACAATTGCGTATCCGGGAGGGGTGGCGGCCATGTTGCAACTCACCCTGTGCGGTGTATTCCGTGCCATACGTGGTTCGCACGAGCTCACCGAGCTGCGGACGAACCGATTGCGCGCGATCATCGGATACCTGGCCCTCGAGGCGGACCGTGCACATGAGCGGAGCGACCTCGCCAGCGTCTTCTGGCCCGACTCGCCCGAAGACCAGGCGATGGGTGCATTGCGTCAATCGTTGCACCGCATCGGGCGCATTCTCGCCAGCGACGGCCCGACGCCATTGCTCATCAGTCGCACCACCGTGCAGCTTGATCCGGGGCAGATCGACGTCGATGTCCATGCGATTGAGCGGCACCTGCGGCTCTGCGACAGTCACCGCCATCGCAGCATGGCCGGCTGCGAGGAGTGCGCGGGCCGACTGCGCGCGGCAGTCGCATGCTACAGCGGCGAGTTGCTCGCCGGGACACACCATGACGGCAGTGATGTGTTCGAACACTGGTTGCGCGAGCGACGGGAGCACCTCGCCAGGCAGATCTGTGCTGCGCTGTATACCCTCGCGACGTACCAGCTGCGGCGTCGTCTGTACGACGAAGCGGCACAGTCGGCGCGTGCCTGGCTGAGCATCGAACCATGGCACGAGCAAGCCCACCGACTGCTCATCGAGGCACTCGCGCGTGACGGGCAGCGGATCGCAGCCCTCAAGCAGATCGATCGCTGTCGTCAGATTCTGCGGGACGAACTCGGCGCCGAACTCGAGGAGGCGACCGTCACGCTGGCAGCACACGTGCGACGCGGCATGCACGGCGACCGTCATGCCGCAGCATCGCTGATGGCCCTTGGCGGGCAATTCGTGGGGCGGAGCCGCGAAGCTGCCTGGTTGTGCGCCGAGCTGGCAGATGTCGCACGGCGCTGGCTCACCATCGTCGGCCCGGGTGGTGTGGGCAAGACCGCACTGGCGCAGCATGTTGCTGCACAGTCGGCAGTGTCGTTTGGCGAAGGTGCCTGGTTCGTCGCACTGGATGGCGCGGCCGACATCGACGACGCGGCGTACATCATCGGCCGTACGCTCGGGCATCAGTTCAGCAGCGGCGAGCCACCAACGCGCGAACTGGCACACGCCATCATGCATCGCGATCTGCTGCTCGTCCTCGATGGCGTCGAACACCTGGCGCCACAGTCGGCCTGGTTTGCCAGCCTCATCGAGCATCAGCCGGGGCCAACGTTGATCCTGACGTCGCGGCGGCGGCTCGGCGGCCGCGCCGAACATGTCCTGATGCTCGATGGGCTGGATGTTCCGTCGTTGGACGAACCGGCCGAGCAGCGTGGCGATGCGGTCGAGCTGTTTCTCGCCCGAGCGACGGCACTTCAACCGCTGCGCGACTGGCATGCCGAACTCGCGGCGATCCGGCGCATCTGCCGGGCCGTCGATGGCTCGCCGCTCGGCATCGAACTGGCAGTATCGCAGGCGCGTGCAGTGCATTGCCATGATCTGGCCGGCATCATCGAGCAACGGCTGCACGTGCTCGCGAGCACCGACCTGGCATTGCCCGAACGCCACCATCGGTTGCTCGCCGTCTTCGACGCGACCTGGCAAGGCATGTCACGGCCACAGCGAACGGTCTTGCAGGCGCTCAGCCTGTTCCACGGCGACTTCTCGTGGCCAGCCGTCACGGCGGTCGTCGCCGACGTGCTGGGCGATCCGGATGTCGAGGCGGCAACCCTGCGCACGCTCACCGAATTGGCCGACCAGGCGCTCCTGCGTACGCTCCCGAATCAACGCTACCGCATGCATGCCCTGTTGCGGCATTCGATCATGCTGGAGTTTGATGCAGACGCGGAGCGCGCGACCAGGCTGCGCAGCGCGCACCAGCGGTGGTTCCTCGGCGTGCTCACGGCTGGGCCACTCGCGGCTGCGAACCGACGGGCACGGCAGTATGCAGCGACGCTCGTCGACGAGTTCGCCGATATCCGTGCTGCGTGGGAACGGGCGGTGGCCATCGGCGACGGTGTGGCGCTTGAGGCAGCAGCCCCCCCGCTGCTGGTGATGGCGTGGTGCATCGGACGCTATCGCGACGGTGCCGGCATGGCACGCACAGCCGCGGTGACTCTCGCCGCGCAGGCATCGGGCGATCAACGAGTGCACCGGCGGTGCATTCACCTGTTGCTCGGTGCGGCCTGGCTGTATCGCGCAGGTGGCGCAATCGAGCCGATGCGCGAAGCCGTCGCACGCGCGCGTGCGCTGGCAGGATCGGATGACGATCCCGCGGTGCAGCTACCGCTCGCCATCGCCGAAGGATTTGTGGCGTACGAAACGGGACAACGCGAAGCCGCCGTGCGGATCCTCACGGCGGCA
>CAIQIY010000483.1 GCA_903871975.1 uncultured Chloroflexota bacterium
AAACCGAGCAACACCAGGCGGGTCGCTGGATGACCGTGTATCGCCGCCAGCGCCACCAGCTGACCAATGCGCTCGAGCGACCAGTCGAGCCATGGCTGGTTGCTGGCCACTGGCGCAGTGAAACGCTGGGGATACCAGCTGTTGCCCGCAGCCTGCGGTGCGAGGAACGCGATGCGTTCATCGGCGAGCCATGGCACCAGCCTCAGCATATCGTCGGCGCTCGCCCCACGACCATGCAGTAGCAGCACAACGACCGTCGCCTGTTCCAACGGCGCACCGACACACCGCGGCGCATGGACCAGATGAGGATTTGCCGACATCACACCCCCCCGGCGTCGAGCGGTTGCAGACCCGCTTCGATGCGCTCGCGCTGTGGCTCAAGCCACGGCGGCAACTGCAGGCGCGTTCCCAGCGCAGTGACGGGTTCATCGACAGCGAATCCGGGTGTCGCGGTCGCAATCTCGACGATATGACCATCGGGGTCCTGACAGTAGATTGAGCGGAAGTAGACCCGATCCATCACCGGCGAGACACGCAATCCGGCATCGAGCAAGCGCTCGCGCCACTGCAGCTGCGTCGCCTCGTCGGCCACCGCCAGCGCGAAGTGGTGGGTCTGCCCGGCGCCGAGCTGCGCGCGGCCGGCGCGTCGCGGATCACGCTCGAAGGAAGTAATCAGCGTTCCCGGCGCGCCATCGCCGACGCCCCAGTACCAGTGTGCCGAGTCAGGATCATCGAAGTTTGCCGTCATCTTGACGCGGCGCATCCCGAGCAACTCGCCGAAGAACCAGTGCGTGCGCGCAATGTCGGCACCGATGATGGTGATGTGATGCATCCCTTGGTCCAGCGCCATCGCTGTCGTGATCGCCGGAACCGGCTCGGGCCAGGTCAACGCAGCGATGCGCGTCTCATCACGATTACGCACCAGCATCTCGGCTGGTGGCGCCTGAAACCCGGTGCCGAGCGCCGACGCCGGTTCATCGATCGTCCATCCCGGGCCAGCAGTCGCGATCTCGATGATCAATCCGTCGGGATCACGGAAGTAGATCGAATGGAAGTAGTGGCGATCATATGGGCCATCGACAGCGATGCCGAGATCACACAGCCGGCGTTTCCACTGCAGCAGCGTGGCATCATCGCGCGTCGTCAACGCCAGATGGTGTGTTCCGCCGACGCCAGTTTGCCCCGCCCGGGCGCCGGGCCACGCGAAGAACGTCAACACCGTCCCCGGCTGTCCGGTGTGATCGCCGAAATACAGGTGATGACTCTCCGGTGCGTCAAAATTGACCGTTTGTTTCACCAGGCGCTGGCCGAGCACATCGCGATAGAACCGCACCGTGCGGCGCGCGTCACGGCATACTGCAGTGATGTGATGGATTCCCAGAATCGTCATCGTCTTCCCCCCGATGCATGTGGCGGCAGGCGCCGAGCCGCATCCCGTGATGGTCGCTGCCATCATAGCCGACATCGACGTGGTTGTCATGCAGGCTCCGGCAGCGCGACAACGAGCGCAACCCTACGCACGGCGATGTCGCGTATACTCGTGCCATCGTTCAGTGCACCGACGAAGCGAGCACGACCATGCAGGGGGAGTGAGCGATGATCATCGCAGATCTCGCGGGCGTCAGCCGGATCTATGGTGGGCGAACAATCTTCAGCGCGCTGTCGTGGTCGATCCAGGCGGGCGAGAAGCTTGGCTTGGTCGGTCCGAATGGCGTCGGCAAATCTACGCTGCTGCAGCTGCTGGCAGGCCAAGCCGTAGCGGATGCCGGCACAGTGACGTTGCGGCGCGGCACACGAGTGGCATACCTGACGCAGGAATATCACGGCGTCGCCGAACGCGCATTGCTCACAGAGCTGCTGGCGGTGCGTGAAGATCTCACCGAACTTGAGGCGCGGATCGCCAAGATCGAAGCGTGCCTCGGCGATGCAGCACTGGTCGTCGGCGCAGCAGCACTGGACGGCGCCGCCGCACTGCTGCCGGCGTCGGTATGTATGCACGCGGGCGCGCGACCGCCACGACCAGCGGCGGTGCCGCGACCGGCGCGGCCGCCGCCCTTGCCT
>CAIQIY010000484.1 GCA_903871975.1 uncultured Chloroflexota bacterium
ACTGGCGGGCGCGGCTCGCCGGAATCGTGCTCTGAATGCCACCTGAGGAGACCCAGGGATGCAGGTGCTGATCTCGGCCGGGAAACCGGAACAATGGACTGAGCTACCCGATGGAATCACGGTGCGTTTCTGTGGCCTGAGCGCTGCCGAGGTCGATGCCGCCATCACCCCCGAGACGGCCGCGCTGGTGACCGACGCGCTGCCCAGCGATCCGGCACGCTGCAGCGGGCTGCAGTGGGTCCAGTTGCTCTCGGCTGGCGCCAACCAGCTGCTGGGGCATCCACTCACCGAGGCATCCATTCGGTTCGCCAACGCTGCCGGCATCGGCGCCATCCATATGGCCGAACACATCCTCGGCCGGGTGCTGTATCACCAGAAGGCCTTCGGCCAGTGTGACGCGCTGCAACGCGCCCGCCAGTGGCCGGACCGGGTTGCGTTGGCGCGGCCCGGCCTGCGCGGCCAGGTAGCCGTGATCGTCGGCTATGGCGGCGTCGGCCGCGAGACCGCCCGGCTGATGCGTGCCTGCGGCATGCGCGTGATCGCCGTCACCAGCGATGGGCTGCGCCGGCCGTACCATGGATTTGTCCCGGCAGCGGGCGCCGGTGATCCCGACGGCAGCCTACCGGAGCGCGTCGTCGCCAGCACGGCGCTGGCCGAGGCCGCCGCCGCCGCCGACGTGCTGGTGATCGCAGTCCCGCTCACGCCGACGACGCGCCGCCTGGTCGATGCGGGGGTGCTGGCTGCGCTGCGGCCACACGCCATCCTGATCAACGTCGGGCGCGGCGCAGTGCTCGATACCACCGCACTGCTCGCCGCCCTCGATGCCGGCCAGCTGGACCATGCGTATCTCGATGTGTTCGAACAGGAGCCGCTGCCGGCAGAGTCGCCGCTCTGGCAGCATCCCCGCCTCGGTCTCACGCCGCACATGGCTGGCGTGCTGCCCGACGAGTCGCTGTATCGCGAGCTGTTCATCCAGAATCTCGCCCGCGTGCGCGCCGGCGAGCCGTTGCTCAACCAGATCGATCCACGGGCGTTTCGCGCGCGCTGACGCAAGCCATCGGAGGCACCTGCATGCACGTACTCGATCACGGCGTGCTCTACGACGCCGCCAACGCCCCGCTTCACGAACGCTTCGCCAGCTTCACGCAGCTCGAGCGTCGCGCCGACGGCCGGCTGGTCGCCTCGTTCCGTGTCGGCAGCAGCAAGGATTCGGCCGACGAAGACGTGCGCGCGATGCTGGGGGACGCGTCCGGTACCACCTGGCAACCGCTCTGCACGGGCTTCGGCGATGTGCCACCCGGCCGTGGGCGCATGCGTGGCTTCGGCGTGACCCGCACTGCCGCCGGGCTGCTCGCGGCGCTCACCTGGATCGACCGCAGCGATGCATCGCGCCCGCTGGCCGATCCGCTCACCCAGGGCATCCTCGACTCGCGCGTGATGGTGGCCCATTCGGCCGATGGCGCCAGCTGGAGCGCGCCCCAGGCGCTGGACCTCGCCCCCTACACGGGTTGTGTCACCACCGGCGCCGCGCTGGTGTTGCACGACGGCCGCATCGCCGTGCCGTACGAGTCGTGGAAGGCTTGGGGTGATGTACGCCGCGGCGACCATCGCGCCGCCCTGGCGCTGCTGCGCGCTGCCGATCATGGTGTCGACGAGATCACCATCGTGGCGCACGATCCTGCCGGCCGCGTGCTGTATTGGGATCAGCGCGTCGCCGTCGCACCCGACGACGGCCGGCTGGTGGCGATGTTCTGGAGCCACGATCGCGATGCCGGGCAGGACCTGCCGATCCACATCGCCTGGGGCACGCCCGATGGCCGCACGTGGAGCGCGCCGCACGACACCGGCATCGTCGGCCAGATCTGCACGCCGCTGCCGCTGCCCGACGGCCGGCTGCTGGCGCTGTATGTCCATCGGCACGATCCACCAAGCCTGCGTGCCATCCTGAGCGATGATGGCGGACGGCACTGGGATCATGCCGGCGAGCTCGCGTTCTATCACAAGCAGCGCGCCGAGGCCGAGAGCGGCATGGGTGGCCGGCGCGAGTTCGGCGACTATTGGGCCGACATGAGCATCTGGACCTTTGGCCATCCCGTGGCGTTGCTGCAGGCCGATGGCACCGTGCTGGTGGCGTACTACGCCGGCGATGCGACGCACCTCTCGGTGCATTGGGCACGGATCGCGCTGTAGCACGCACCGGCACCGCGCGCTGCCGCCATCAGAGGAGGAGTTCCGTGCTCGGATTCGCCGAATTGCGTGCGATGATCGCCGGCATCGACGACGTCGCCTATTTTCAGACCAGTGGCTTCTCGCCCAAGCCGGCGCCGGTGCTCGACGACGCCATCCACTGGATGCGCTTCCAGGCGCGTGGGCCAGCGTTGCCGGCGATCGCCGACGCCTGTGCCACGCTCGTCGAGCAGACCCGTGCCGACGTCGCTGCGGCGATCAATGCATCGCCCGACGACGTGATGCTCAACGAGAATGCGACCGTCGGCATCAACATCGTCGCCAACGGGATCGCGTGGCGCCCCGGCGATGTGGTGCTGCTGAGCGACCACGAACACCCGGGCAACCGCGTGGTCTGGTACGAGATCGCGCGCCGCCACGATGTCCAGTTGCGCTTTCTGCCACTCGACGGCGCCGATGACGCGCAGCTGTTGCGCGCAGCCGCCAGTGCGCTGCAGGCGCCGGTGCGCATCGTCAGCCTGAGCCACGTCTCGCGCCGGAGCGGCCGCGTCATTCCGGCACCATCGCTGAGCCGGTTGTGTGCGCAGGCCGGCGTGCCGTTGCTGCTCGACGGCGCCCAGGCATTCGGCGCCATCCCCGTCGATGTCGCCGCACTGGGTTGCGATTTCTATGTCCTGAGCGGTCACAAGTACATCCTCGGGCCCCAGGCGACCGGCGCGCTGTACGTGCGGCATGATCGGCTCGACTGGCTGCGCCCGAGCTGGCTCGGCTCGCGTTCGCAACAGACGATGGATCAGCATGGCGGGCTGGTGCTGCAGCCCTCGGCACGCCGCTTCGAGTTCGGCACACGCAACATCGGCGACATCGCCGGATTCCGCCGCGCGCTGCACATGATCGACGCCATCGGCTGGCCGGCCTGGTTCGCCGCCATCGCCGAGCGCGTCGCCACCACCATCGCTGCACTCGCACCGTTGCCCGGCGTCGTCATCGAGACACCGATGCTCGCCGAGCAGCGGGGTGGCATGGTGTGCCTGCGCGTCGCCGGCCTGACTGGCAGCGAGGTGTATCACGCGCTGCTCGAGCGCGCGCACATTCTGGTATCGCCATTCGAGCCCGGCACGGCGACGGTGCGCGTCTCGCTCCACGGCTTCACCACCGATCACGAGATCGAGCGGCTGGC
This sequence comes from uncultured Chloroflexota bacterium, assembly GCA_903871975.1. GTDB lineage: Bacteria > Chloroflexota > Chloroflexia > Chloroflexales > Roseiflexaceae > CAIQIY01. The sequence continues at coordinate 3,368 of CAIQIY010000484.1, forward strand.
CAGCGCCATCGCGGCCCTGTCGCCCGCCAGCATCACCACCTGAGGAGGGATCAATGACGATCGACCCCGGCACCCGCAAGCATGTCTTCATCGATTGGCAACTCATCGAGCCAGGCTACGGCGTGGCCTGGGGCGGCACGCCCACCAGCTGGCAGATGCCCTACGGCGTCCGGATCGCCGCCCACGCGCCGGTGATCGACCCGACGCCGCTCATCGTGCCCGAACATCCCTGGGAAGACTTCATCAATGTCTACTGCACGATGATGGCCGACGACGGGCGCATGCGCCTGTACTACGAAACCCATGTCCACAAGACCGATGGCTCGACCGATGATCTGAAGGCGATGCTGGCGTATGCCGAATCCGACGATGGCATCACCTGGCGCAAACCCATGCTGGGCCTGCTGCCGTTCCGCGGTTCGACGGCCAACAATCTGGTCTATGGCCTCGATGCCGCCCGTGGCCGCGGTGCGCACGGCGTCACGGTGTTTCGCGATCCGGCTGCACCACCCGAAGAACGCTACAAACTCGTGCACATGGGCCGCGAGGATGGCGTCTACCGCGTGTTCGGCGCCGTCTCGCCCGACGGCTTGCGCTGGCAGGCGCTCGATGCACCGCTGCTCGATCACTACATCAGCGATACCCAGACCATCATTCGCCGCGACGAACGACGTGGCGTGTACGTCGGCATCTTTCGCAGCTGGACCCATCTGGCGCATGCGCCTGGTGTGCACGGTCGGCGCGCCATCGCCTATGCCGAGACGCGCGATTTCCGACATTGGCCGACCCCCGAGACGATCGTGGTGCCCGAAGCCAGCGATACGCCGGATGTCGACATCTATACCAATAGCTATACCCCCTGGCCCGGCACCGACGACGCCCATCTCATGTTCCCGGCGTACTACGTGCGCGCCCGCGACACGCTCGAGGTGCATCTGCTCACCAGTCGCGATGCACGCCGCTGGGAACGGCCCTGGCGCACGCCGCTGATCGGCTCGGGCGAACCGCTCACCGGCCGCGAGGGTGGTGTCTATGCCGGCTGTGGCCTGATCGCCACGCGCCCCGGCGAGTGGTCGCTGCCGATCGGGCCCAAGCGCTGGACGCACAACCAGAGCCATTTCGCGGTGGGGCGTGTCAGCCCCGATGCCGGTTTGCTGCAGCGTGCGGTGTGGCGGCCCGATGGCATCACCTCGCTCGAGGCACAGCATGTCGGCGCCTGCTCGACCTTCGCCCTGCGCTGCGGCGGCAACCACCTCTGGCTCAACGCCTGGACACAGTTCGGTGGCGAGATCCGCTGTGGCTTCAGCGAGCCCGATGGCACGCCGATCGCCGGCTTCACGCCGGCCGAGTGCGAACCCGTCAGCGGCGACCAGCCCGCGGCGCTGGTGCGCTGGAACGGCAATGCCGATCTCGGCGCGTTGCGCGATCGGCCGGTGCGGCTGCAGCTGCTGCTGCAACGCGCCCGACTCCACGCGCTCCACTTTGCCGAGTGACGTACGCGGAGGCAGCATGCTCGAACAGCTGATCAACCTGGCCGACGTCGAGGCGCGCGCCCGCAGCATGGTGCGGCCGGCCGACTGGGACTACATCGCCGGCGGTGCCGAGGACGAGCTCACGCTCGACTGGAACATCGCCGCGTTTCGCCGCATTCGTCTGCGCCCGCGCGTGCTCGTCGACGTCAGTCGGCGCGACCTGACGACTACCCTGTTTGGTCGGCGGATCGCGCTGCCGCTGCTGATCGCGCCGACCAGCCATCAGCGCATGGTGCATCCCGACGCCGAGTTCGCCACGGCGCGCGCCGCCGCGGCCCACGGCATCATCAGTGTCTTCGGTACCGGCGCGCACTACGCCATCGACGAGATCGCCGCACATGGCGGTGGTGGCCCGCTCTGGTTTCAGCTCTACTGCTACGCCAGCCGCGAGGTCGTCACCCGACACATCCGCCGCGCCGAACAGGCTGGCTGCGAGGCGATCGTCGTCACCGTCGACGGCGGTCACTACCATGCGCGCCGCGAACGCAACCTGCGCAACGGCTGGAGCATTCCGGCCGATGTCGAGCTGCGCAACCTGCTGGGCGTCGGCTTGCCCGAACACCTGATCGCCAGCGATGGCTATCCGGCGTTCCTCGCCGCAGTGCCGGCACTGCCACCAACCTGGGACGACATCGGCTGGCTGCGGTCGCTCACGCGCCTGCCACTCCTGCTCAAGGGCATCATGACCGTCGAGGATGCCTGCCGTGCCGTCGACGCCGGCGTCGATGGCCTGATCATCTCGAACCACGGCGGTCGCCAGATCGATGGCACCGAGGCATCGATCGAGGTACTGCCAGCGATCGCCGCGGCAGTCGGCGGGCGCACGACGCTGCTGCTCGACAGCGGCATACGCCGCGGCACCGATGTCCTCAAGGCTCTGGCGCTCGGCGCCAACGCGGTGCTGATCGGCCGGCCACCACTGTGGGGGCTGGCGGCCGGTGGCGAGGCCGGCGTCCACCGGGTCGTCGCGATCCTGCGCGACGAGCTCGAGACGGCGATGATCCAGCTCGGCCGCCCCACGATCGCCTCGATCGACCGCTCGCTCGTCGTGCTGCCGTCGTGAGACGGAGAGAGGATGCTCGGCCATGACATCGCTTCGTATCGGAATCCTCGGCAGCGGCTATATGGGCGCGACCTACGCCGAATGCATCGCCCGCCACAACCAGCGCGCGACGCTGGTCGCCGTCGCCGGTGGCAGCCGCGCGCCGGCGCTCGCCGCCACCTATGGCGTCGCCCACCTCGACGACGACACGGCGTTGTTCGCACGCGATGACGTCGATGCCGTCGTGATCGCGACCCCCCACGCGCTCCATCACGACCAGACGGTGCGCGCCGCCGCCGCCGGCAAGCATGTGCTGCTCGAGAAGCCGATGGCGCCCTCGGTGGCCGAGTGCGACTCGATGATCGCCGCGTGTGAACGCGCCGGTGTGGTGTTCGAGGTGATCAAGACGCTGCGCTTTCGTGGCTCGATCAGCCGCGCACTGCAGTTGATCGCCGACGGCGCGATCGGCCGGGTGCGCATGATCGATGGCCGCACGCTCGCCGCCGGTACGGGCATCGAGGAGAAGCACTGGGCGGCACGCCCCGAGAGCGGCGGCATGCTGCTCGACATGGGGTGCCACAACTTCGATATCATCTGCGCCTTCGCCGGCAGCGAACCCCGGCGCATCAGCGCCTGTGTCGAAACATTCGCTGCCCCGGCCCACCGCCGCCTCAGCGCGATGTCGCAGATCAGCTTCGCCGGTGGCGTGATGGCCCAGATGTGGATGAGCTTCGAGATGCCCCGCCCCAGCCTGCCCGATCACGTGCACCGCTATCTGGTCGTCGGCGAGACGGGCACGCTCGACATCGATGGCTACGGCGCGCTCAGGCTCGGCCGCGATGGCGAGTGGCGCGAGATCTGGCGTCAGCCGCCGATCGACTGGATCAATCGCCCGTTCGAGCCAGTGCGCCTCGAGGCGTTCTTCCGCCAGACCCAGAGTTTCATCGATGACATTCTCGACCGACGCCCGGCGACGGTCGCAGCCACGCAGGGCCGCCGTGCGGTCGCGATGGTCGAAGGCGCGTGGCGCTCGGCCCTCACCGGCACCACCGTCGAGCTGGAGACGATCTGATCAGTGGAGCGCAGCATGACGATGAGCGATGTTCTGATCCTTGGTGGTGGCGTGACCGGCCTGAGCACCGCCTATCACCTCGCACGCCGCGGCGTACGCCGCATCACCATCCTCGAGAAGGGGCCGGTCGGCGATGGCTCGAGCAGCCGTGCCGGCGGCATCATCACCGGGCTGCTCTGGAGCGAACCCGGCGTCCTGGCGCGGCGGCGGGCGCTCGAATTGTTCCGCGAGCTCTCCGACGAGCTCGATGGCTACACGTTCGGCGCCGTCGGCTGCCTCAACCTGTTCGACCCGGCGTCGTGGCCGGATCGCGCGCGCCTGCTGCCGCTCTATGATCGCTGCGGCGCGCCGTACGAAATCCTCGATGCCGCCGAGATGCGTCGCCGTTGGCCGGCACTCGTGATCGACGACGGGCTGACCGGCCTGCACGATCCGCTCGGTGGCTACAGCGAGCCGCACGAGTACGTGCCGGCGTTGGCGCAGCGCGTGCGCGAGCTGGGTGTCACCATCCGCGAACATACCACCGTCACCGGCATCGCTACCGCCGGCGGACGCGTCGTCGGCGTTCAGACCAGCGATGGCGCCCTGGCGGCCGATGCCGTCGTCGCGACGGTGTATGGCTGGACCAATCTGCTGCTCGCGCCACTCGGCATGCCGCTGCCGGTCAAGTCGTTCGTGCACCAGCGCTACGTCAGCCGCCCGCTCGCCACGCCGCCGGCGATCCCGGCGATCAATGCCAACCACCTGATGGGGTACGTGCGCCCCGCACACGGTGGCCGCTTGCTCGCGGGCATCGAGAGCGCCGATCGCACCGAGTGGCGCGTGACCGGAACCAACTTCCGCCTGACGGAGTTGCAGGCCCCGCCGGGCATCGATGCCGTGCTGCACGAGCGATTCAGCGGGTTTGTGCCGGCACTGGCCGACGCCCCATGGGAGAGTGCGCACGTTGGTCTGCTGACGTTCTCGAGCGATGGTGAGCCAGTGCTCGGGCCGGTGGGCGCACTGCCCGGATTGTTCGTCGGTGTCGCCTTCCACTCGGGTGGATTCGCCTATAATCCGGTGAGCGGCATGCTGCTCGCCGAGTATGTCAGCGCCGGTCGGACCAGCATCGATGTCAGCGCGTTCTCGCCCGATCGCTTCACGGCAGCGGAGACTGCCCAGTATCTGAATGAGACCGTGCCACAACGCGATGTGGTGCGGCGGCGGCACTGATCCGCGCACTGGCACAAGACGATGACGGCGCACCGCAACCGGCGCATGGCCCCGCGCCACCCAGGTCGCGCGGTGTACTCCCGCGATTGGGCGGTCCGCCAGCGATGGTGTGCGCGTTGGCTTTCTCGTGCCCCCGCGGATCGCGGGAGCGGGGGGGGATACGGTCGGCGCTGGCCGCGTCGCGGACATCCGGCATGCTGTACGCACAGGAGGTCAGTCGATGAGCCAATCCGTCACTGTGGCGCCTGCGGACCACGATGCCGTGCCAGACCCGATGGAACGGGCGCGCGCCTCGGCACGGGCAGCAGCGGCACGGGAGACTTCCCCTCTGCTGCACGGCCATCGCCAGCCGACGTCCGGATCGCTGCGCAAGACGCCTGGCGTGCTGGCGCTCCAGCGCGCCCTGGGCAATCAGGCGACCCAACGACTGCTCGGCCAGCAACGCCCGGCCGCGGCATCACCGACGGTCGCCAGCCCGATGGTCCAGCGACGGGCGCTGATCGGGCCGGCGCTCGCGGCTCCGTCGGCCGGCGCGTTGGCCGATGCCGCTGTGGCCGCGTTGCATCAGGATGCCCATGTGCGCCGGTTTGCCACCGAAGCCGAGCTGCAGCAGTTCGCCAGCCAGCAGCTACCGGGCATGGGCATGCTGCCGGGTACCAACGACTGGGTGCGACTCGATGCGCCGATGACGGTGTTGGGTGAGAATCACGGCAACCCACAAGCCCCGGCGATCCTGCAGGCGACGCGCATCCGCAACTATCGCTACGAGGGATACACCCATCACTCGCAGACGCGCCAGGACAACAGCCCCGCGCTGCGCGACCGGATCGCCGCCAGCGCGACCGCCATGCACACGAGCATGGGCCTCGCGCAGTCCGCGGATGAGCCGACACACGACGCCGAGCATGCGCTGGCCAAATACGCACGAGTGCTGCCGGATGTCCAGGAGCTGATCGACAGACAGAACGCGCTGGACGAAGTCGGCGGTGTCTCGGTCGTCGCCGGGGCTGCACTGATCGAGCCATATTCGTTGGCGAAAGCGCTGCTGAACGGCCTGCTGAATGCCCTGGTGTACGCGCAGTCCTACGGCGAGAAATTCTTCGGGCACCGCCTGAAGCGCTTCTACAAGGATCACCGCGCTGCAGTCGATGCAGCCATTGTGCAACTCAGCGGCGACCTGAGCGCACAGCCGCATCCACTGGTCACCGATTTCAGCGCCCTGGCGGTCACGCCACAACTGGACGATCTGGCGGCAGCGTACGAAGCGCTCGCGAAGGACAAACTTGGCATGACCAACCCGGCCAGGCTCGACGCCTTCAAGCAGTCGTTGCAACCCAATGCGCCAAACGTTACGTTGACAGATGCCGCCAAAGAGCTGGATTTTTTGCGCGACAAGTCGATGTTTGATACGATCAAGCGGGCTGCGCGCGCGGGTGATCGCCTGTTTGTGATTGGCGATGCCCATCGGCACAAGCTGCAACCGCTGCTGGACGCCGAAGGGATTGTCGCCATGCCGGACGGGGAATTCGTCGACCAGCAGAAGCAGTTGAACCGCGATGCCGGTGGCGGCGTCACTGCCGATGCGCGCGAGGCTTTGAACACGAGGGCGGGCAAGATCAACCCGAAGCCCAGGCCGGTGGCGATCGGAGCCACGTTCAGCCTGGATACTCCACCTGATTGCCAATGGGATGTCACTGGGGCCACTGCAACCGGAGCCGCGGGAACATACACCGTGACGGCATCGACTGTCACGCTCACCCTGATCTGGACCGTGAGCGGGATCCCCGAGACCATTCGGAAGCTTACGTACTCAAATCTGCGCCGACCTGGTCCATGAGCAACCCGGATATCACCTGGCGCACCAGTCATCGGCGCGACTGGTCGGCCGCCATCGTCACAGGCCGCGCCGATGACCACGAGCCGTCGCGGGGCGGCCCGATGGGCGTCGTCGCGCACGCAATCTGCCACGCCCATCGCGCGCCGAGCGGCGTGCCGCCCGGCAGGCGATCGGCGCCATCGCACCGGACATCGATATCGAGACACACCCATTCCAGGTGATGCTGTCAGGCTGACGACAAGGAGGCTGATCATGGCGATGCAGATCATCGCACCGAACGAGACGATCGACTTCAAGGAGAACCAGCGGCTGCTCAACCGCTACCGGTTCATCGAACACGCGCTGGTGCGGACACTGGCCGGCTGGCTGCCGGCGACGCCGGTGATGGAGACCAAGCTGACGCTGGGGCGACTGTTGTGGGAAGATGCCCAGCACGTCCAGCAGCTGTACATGCGCCTGCGCGAAGTGCAGCGACCAGCGTTCCGCTCGCCCGAGGATGACGCGCTCGAGCACCTGATGGCCGAGCTGGTGCACGCACCCGATGCCGATTCGTTGCTCGCCGGCGTGTTCCACGTCGTCAAGCCGAGCCTGGTGGCGGCCTACGAGCGGCACCTCGCCGAGACGTTCGCCAATCCCGACGCTCCGACGCGCTACTACCTGAGCCACGCCCTGCTCGACGAGCGCGAACAACAGCGCTGGGCGGCACAGCACCTCACCGCCAGCCCCGATGCCGCCTGGCTCGATTACGTGCGCGCACTCCTGGACGCCGCGGGCGGCGCCGATGGTCATGGCACCCGTGGGCCAGCCCCCGCCGTGCCGACATGCCGCCGTACGTTCGTCGCCCCGCGCACGGCCACCCGCGATGCGCGCTTCAGCACCGACATGTCGCAGATCCAGCGCCCGGCCGCCGACGACCGCGCCGGCCAGCGCTTCGATGAGTTCCGCAACTACGCCCAGGAAGTGCTCGCCGCCGAGACATGCGCGCTCGTCCTGTTCCTGACACCCGATATGCCCTGGGAGTTCACCTACGACCTGGCACGCCATTGCTACGACGAGACGCGCCATTGCTGGCTGGGCATCGAATGGCTGACGCGCCACGGCTACGACTACACCACGTTCCCGCAGAACGTGCGGGTGTACGCATGGCGCAGCCAGTATGATCCGGTCATGCAATACGCGCTGCTGACGATGGGTAACGAAAGCCATGTGTTCGAGTTCCGCCGCGGCCGGAAGCGCGAGTACCAGGCGCTCGGCGACCGCCTGTCGGAGCAGTTCGTCAGCTACGACATGGCCGATGAGCGCCAGCACGTGGCGTTCGGCCACAAGTGGCTGCCCGAGTTGCTGAAGCACGCCGGTGACGACAGGCCGGTCGAGGCGTTCGTCGACGA
>CAIQIY010000485.1 GCA_903871975.1 uncultured Chloroflexota bacterium
CCTTGCGACAGATACTGCTGCCGGACAGCCTCGAACTCCTGCTCCGTGGGGCGCGGCAGCGCGGTGTAGGTGTACGACGACAGATCCCGGTCCATTCCGCTGCGGACGGCACTGCGAACCTTCATGATGTTTCTCCTCCCTGCGATGGCATATGGCGCACGCCTCGTTTCACTGATCCCAGCCGATGCGCTCCGCGAGCGATTGTGGTGGATAGCGTGGGCTGGTCGCGGCGCGTTGATACCAGTAGGCTACGACAGCATAGCGGCACACTGCACCATCAGCCCAACGCTCTGCCCGATACTTCTCGATCGATGCCTCGAATGATTGCTGAAACGGGATGTCATCGCAGATATGAAACCGATCGACCGAGGTATGGCCATTGGCATCGAGCTCGATCCACGGCAGCGCCGCATACGCGCTGTCGAATGTCGGGAACGGTGGTTCGGCCGCCCAGGCGAAGCCGATGTAATCTTCGGTACCCGTGCCAAACGTCGATGGCATCAGTTCACCATCGACGAAGAACTTCTCATCGCCTTCGCCCCACCACCAGTCGATCGATTTGCGATCCCACGTGCCGTACCACCACTCGCTCGCCGGCTGTACGGGTTCCGGCCAGCGGTTCCATACCGCCAGATGCATCCCGACGAAGCGCCCGGGGCCATCGGCCAGCAGAACTGGCCAGTCGATGGGTCGCCCGGCGTTGCGAGTGTGATCGAGCTCGGCATCGCGATGCCAGCGCGCATGAAACCGCAGGAGTTCGGCCGGATCGCCGGGTGCCGGCCCGCAGACCAGCTCGAGGTCGAGTGCAACATCGTGCGTATCGTCGTTCCCCAGCACCAGACGCGCGCCAGCGGCAAACGGCATCACCCAATGGCAGTACCCCTCGTGCTCGGTCATGCCGAGCGGCAACGTCCGGTACGGTACCAGATCCGGTTCGGCGCCGAAGAACGCACCAAGCGGCGACCAGACTGCCGGTGTGTCGGCGCCGTCCCAGAACAGTGCGATGGTGCATGCCCGCAGTGCGCGACGGCGCAGCGCTGGATCGGGCTCGTCGAGGCGCAGGCGCAGGCTGAACACGGCACCGGCACCGCGCTGTGACCACACCTCGCTGGCGGTGCCGGCAGCCAGGTGGCAGCGACGCTGCACCAGGTGCTCGTCGGGTGCCGCACGCCGCCGGCGCCCACGCTGGCCGAGCGCGCGGTCGGCTGTCGCCAGCGCGATCTGTGTGGCGCGATCCATGCCGTGCTGGAACGTCGGCAGTGTCGTGTCGTCGGGAAAGCGTGTGTAGGTGATGTGATAATACGCGCCCCATTCGGGATCGAGGGTGATCACGCAACGGCGCTGATACGGGATGGGAATGAAGCGATTACGCCCCCGCGAGAGTGTCGGCGCGAGTTCCGGGACATTGAGTGGCGGAACATCGCTGCCGAACCGCTCGAAGAAGTCGCGGAACGGCAATGCGATCACCGGCTCATCGGCATCATCGAGCCAGATCCGGATCCACCCGGCGCCGGGCAAGGCCGACCACACACGCCAGATCACGCCGGGGCCCGCCTCGTCGAACACGACGATGCGTTCACCGTCGCGCCGGATGAAGCCGCTGCCGTCATCGTTCGCATCCCACTCCAGGTAGCGACCCGCAGCTGCATCATAGCGCGACCGGCGGTCGCGACTCGATTGACAGCCCGTGCGCTCGCCTGGTCGTGGTGGTCGCGTCAATCGCGTCAGATCAGTCAGACGCCCAAGCAGATCGGTGTACTCGTAGGTTGCCATCGGCACTCCTGCGCCGCACGCGCGATGCGATACGGGTTCATGTACGCCCAAGTATACTCGGTCTCGTCATGGTTTGGCACGAAGCGGTGCGTTCCGGATCCGTCCTGGCGATTCGCGTGGCATCGGTGTTGGCCACGTACCCGCACATCGATCGGGCTATGGCCAGGGCGCAATGGCACGGCGCGCCCGCCTGTTGTGTGCTGGCTCCTCGCGTTGCCGATCGCCCTGGTGTGATCACCATGAGTGCGATGATTGTTGCCGAACAGGCTTCAACCCAGCGGTTGATCCATCAGACAGCTGATGGACCGCGGCGTCGACAGTGACTCGGGGAGCATGGTTCGCGGCAGGTTGCCCCGCCGCAGGACCTCTGCTATACTTTGCGGCAATCATTCTGCAGTGAGGCCCGTCAGCCATGCCGATCGTCGTTCCGATCAAGTTCAAAGACTCCGGCAAGGTCTATCACGTCGACCCTGGCGGGGTCGATCGGCTCGTGGCGGGCGACCATGTGATCGTCGACACGGTGCGCGGCCCCGAGCTGGCGCGTGTCGTCGCGGCCCCGGGCGATATCGCCGCCGGCGACATCATCGGTGAACTGAAGCCGGTCATCCGGCGGGCTGACGACGCCGACCTTCAGCGACTCGCGGCGCTCAATGCGCGACAATCGGCGACGCTGGCGCGTTGTGCCGAGAAGGTCCGCGAGCACGAGCTGCCGATGCGGCTGGTGAAAGCCGAATACAACTTCGACGGGTCGCGGTTGACGTTCTACTTCACCGCCGAGAAGCGCGTCGATTTTCGCACCCTTGTACGCGAACTGGCGCGCACGTTCAAGACGCGCATCGAACTGCGCCAGATCGGGCCACGCGACGAGGCGCGCCTGCTCGGCGGCATCGGCCCATGCGGCCGACTCCTCTGCTGCACCACCTTTCTGCCCGACTACGCGCGCGTGTCGATCAAGATGGCCAAGGATCAGGATCTGCCGCTCAATCCCGCCAAGATCAGTGGCGTCTGCGGCAGGCTGCTCTGCTGTCTCTCGTACGAACACGAGCAATATGTCGCCATCAAGGCCGAGTTGCCACGGAAAGGTGCGTGGGTTCAGACACCTGACGGCCCCGGCGAGGTCATAGCCGTGAACGTCATCCGCGAAACCGTCACCGTCGAGCTCGCCGGTGGTGGCACGCAGTCCGAATATCAGCCGGCGCAGCTGAGCGAGGCTGGCGAACGAGTCGCCAACCTCGCGCGCAGCCGTGCCAGCGAGGGCATCACGCCGGGAGCGCGGCCGGCGGCTGGCCAGCGTCAACCGATGCCCCGTCGTGAACCACGGTCGTCGGGGGAGCGTCGCTTGTTGCGCGACGAGATTCCACAAGACGACGCCACTGCGCCGAGTGATGGGCGTGCGGCCGCCGCGGCGCCGACACCCGCTCCGCCGCCGCGCGAGCGCCATCAGGTGCGTGCGGTGCAACAGCAGCGGCCCGGCAGCCCCACGCCGCCGGCCAGCATCGATGCGCCATCCACCGACGGTTCGGCGCCCGCGTTGCGGCGGCGGCGGCGGCG
>CAIQIY010000486.1 GCA_903871975.1 uncultured Chloroflexota bacterium
CCGAGGCCGACGAGCAGCACGGTGGTGCTGATGCCGAGCAGCAGCAGCGCCAGCAGGCGCGTGAGCGGTGCCGGCGATGCCGCCGGGCGCAGCATCGCCGGGGTCGGGCGCAGCCGCGGCAGTGCACGCCCGGTCAACGAGCGGCGGAAGCGGCGATCGCGCTGATCGTGGCGTTCAGGCATCGTGCATCGCCCCCATGAACGCGTGAAGGTTCCATCGAATGTCAGGGCGCATTCATTCGCGCCTGGGCCTGCCGGATATCGGGTGGCCACGTGCTGACGATGTAGCTCAGGACGGCGACGATCTCGCGATCGCTGAGCGTGCCGGCGAAGCCGGGCATACCGTTGGGCCGCCCAGGTGTGAACGCCGCGCCACCCTCGCGGGTCACCGCGATCAGGTAGGCGTCGTCGTGATGCCAGGTGTGCCCCGATGCATCGTGTGGCGGCGCCGGCATCGCCCCGGTCGCCAGCGGCGTCTGCCAGTCGGGTGCACCGGCGAGATCGGCGCCATGACACGATGCGCAGTGGCTCACGTAGAGCGCACGTCCGTCGGCGACGAGCGCGGCATCGTCGGCGTCGATGCGCAGCCCGGCCTGGCCCGGGCCGGTGTTGGGACGAACCAGGCTGGCCAGCACGATCAGCACCATGACGGCGAGCAGGCCAGCAATGAGCACGTGGCGTGTGTTGGTGCGCCGCACGTGCGGCGTAGTCGTGTTCATGACGTCAGTATACACCAGAGCACGGCGATGCGTAGTCACACGGCCACACGAAGTGTGCTAGAGTAGGGCGGGAGCAACGCCGTGGGGAGGCATGGTCGATGGACGATGCATACGATCGCAGCTGGCGGCGTGGTGCGACGATCACCACCATCGAGTCACGCTGGCTCCGTGTGATCGCCGAGCACTATACCGATGATGCTGGGCGACCCCTGGAGTATTGGCGGATCGAGCGGGCTTCATCGGTGATCATCATTCCGCTCGTCGCCGATGCCATCCTGGTGCCGCCCGCGAGTTATCGCCCGGGGGTCGCGCGCTGCACGCGCGATCTGCCAGGGGGGCGCCTGGCAGCGGGCAGCAATCCGCTGGCGATGGTCGCGCCGATCCTCGCGCGCGAGCTCGGCGTCGGTGCCGAACGCCTGGTGGATGCAACGTTGCTCGACACGCGTGGCTGGATGGTCGACAGTGCCGTTTCGGATCAGCGGGTCTACGGTGTGGTTGCCACCCTGCTGCCGGGGCCGGTCGCCACTGGAGTCGAGCACATTCCAGCCGACGCCGCCGCGATCACGGCGCTGATCGACTCGCTGGAGTGTCTGCAGTGCCGTGCCGTGCTGACGGAATGGTTGCGACAGACGACGTGGCCGGAGCCGCGAGACAGGGCATGATGGTGTATCCGCGGCAGAACATGGCACGTCATCGCATCGATCTCGGCGGCTGTGAGGTTCAGGCTGGTCCTGCGGCGACTGACGGCAACCGGCAATTCGCGGCGCCACGGTCGATGGCGATCCCCGGCAGTCGGGGCGAACCGTGCGAGGATTGGCTCAGCGAGCTGGGGTGGCACTGGTATGCGGTTGAGCGCCATGCCCCCAGCAGATGGCGCGCCATGCTGCGCGCCGGCTTGGCGTGCACTCACGTGCGTGCGCCCATCGATGGCGTGGCGGTCGGCGCGCCCGAGATGTCCCCTGATCGGGTGTGCGCCAGCATTCCACGTATTACCCCCGGCCTTGGTGTCTTCCCGTTCGCCGGCGCGCATCGCCTGCCGATGCGGTCCAGCGTGCCACCAGGTGATGCGCCCGCGCCCGCTCGATGCATTGACTGCGCGCAACAGACGCCATCCTTCGGTGGTGATGTGGTGTGTTGCCAACGAACCGATGCCCGCCAATCTGCGCCTCGCTGGCGGCGTCGGCGTCGACCAGCCCGGCCCGACGGTCGAGCGTGGCCGGCAGTGCCTCGATACCGACCTGTATCGGGGCTGGTATGTGTCCGACGAGGCGGCCGTCATGCTCGAGTGCGAATTCGATCAGGTGTGTCAGATATTGCTGCTACGCAGAGCAGCACGTGCGTCGGTGGGCTGAACATGAAGGGTATCTTCACCCGCACGCGTGTACCCACGACAACGGCTCACGTCTCGCGCGGGTTCTGGTCGCGTGGCTGACGTTACAACGGAACAGGAGAGACATGCGCATCTGGTTGTTGAAGGATGGCGAGCCGATTCCCGGCGTCGAGCCGGGCACCCGACCGTGGCGTGTCGCGATGCTCGGCATGGCGCTGGCAGATGCGGGGCACGAGGTGTTGTGGTGGTCCTCGACGCTGAACTACCTCACACGGAAGTTCTGGTTTGATCGACCGACGATGCACACGATCCAGCCTGGCTTCGATGTGAACCTACTGCATGGGCCAGGTTATGCCAACACGAAATCGTTGGCTCGGTTGATCCACCAGCGCTCAATCGCACGCCAGTTCCGCGAGCAGGCATCGCTCCGACCCTTGCCGGATCTCCTCTTTGTCTGCCTGCCGACGCTTGAGCTGGTCGAGCAGGCAGTCCAGCTCGGCCGACAGCATGCGATTCCGGTGATCGTCGACGTCCGGGATCTGTGGCCGGATCATTACCTCACGATGGTGCCCGGCCCGCTGCGGCCGCTGCTGCGCGTGGCATTGCACAGCGAGTTCCGTCGCGCCAACGTTGGGTTGGCGATGGCTACCGGCATCACCGCGATCTCGAACACCTTTCTCGAGTGGGGCCTCGCTCGAGCCGGGCGTGCGCGCGGCCCCGATGATGGCGTGTTTCCGATGGGCTTTTCGGCGGCCCACGCGCTTGCCCCCCACGAACGCCCCGATACAGGCGATGCGGTGATGCCGGTGGTGTATGCCGGTACGCTGGGATCGAACATCCTTCACTTTGATACCGTAATCGAGGCGGCACGTCGGCTCGCCGCGGCACAACGCACCGATGTTGAGTTCGTCTTCATGGGTACCGGTGGCCAGGAATCCCGAATTCGCGCGTTGGCCGATGGGCTGCCCAACGTGCGCTTCACCGGCTGGATCATGCACACCGAGGTGCAACGCCTGCTGGGGCATGGCGCCGTCGGCTTGGCATGCTATCGCAATGGAACGACGAGCCATGGATTGATGCCGAACAAGGTGTTTGAGTACATGTCGGCAGGCGTGCCGCTGCTCTCGTCGCTCCGTGGCGATATGGAGACGTTTCTCGCGGCGGAACGGATCGGTCTGACGTATGAGTCGGCGGATTGCGACGAGCTGCTGGCGCACATCCAGTGGTTCGTCGAGCACCCGGCCGAACGTCGTGCGATGGGGCTGCGGGCGCGGCAGATCTTCCTCGAGCGCTTCGATGCCTCGCAGGTCTTTCCAGCGATGGTGCGCCACCTCGAAGGGGTCGTCGAGCGCGCACGCCGACCACAGGGAGTGCAGTGATGCAACGTCGTCGCTTCCTGAAGACATGGCTGGCAGCCTGGGGGCTGGCACTGGGGGGCTGTGGTGCCGCCGATACTCGTGCCGAACCAGACAGCCGTGCCGGCGTGGTGCCGGCCACGTGGTTGCCGACGGTTGATGCACCAGCTGGCGGCGCGCACCGCGTGGTAGTCATCGGTGCCGGCATGGCCGGGCTGGCGGCAGCCCGCGAGCTCCAGGCGTGGGGCGACGAGGTCGTCGTCGTCGAGGCGCGTGACCGTCCGGGCGGGCGGACGTGGACCAGCGATGTCTGGCCGGACCTGCCGCTCGACCTGGGGGCGTCGTGGATCCATGGTATCGATGGGAACCCGATGACCGATTTGGCGGCGTTGGCCGGCGCTCGGCTGGTGCCGATCGATGCGGATGCGACGCGCGTGTTCAGTTCGTTCGCCGGCGAGGTGAGTGAGGCGACCCTCGAACCCTGGCGCGAGCGACTGGAGTCAGTCATCGCTGCCGCTCAGGATGCCGACGACGATGCCTCGATCCACGATGTCGTCGCTGCGGCGCTCGACTGGGAGGCGCTGGCGGATGCGGACCGCTGGACGGTCCTGTATCTGCTGAACAGCATGCTGGAACACGAGTATGCCGGCAGTATCGAACGGCTGTCGGCGTATTGGTATGATGACGCCGGCGAATATGCCGGCGGCGATGCCTTCCTTGCACAGGGCTATCGCGCGATCGTCGAGTTGCTGGCGAGCGAGCTGACCATCGAGTACCAGCAGCCGGTGCGGCGGATCGAGTGGGATGCTGCCGGAGTGACCGTCGTGAGCGATGGGGGGCGCTGGCAGGCTGACCGGGTGGTCGTCACGGTACCGCTGGGGGTCCTGCGCGCTGGCAGCATCGAGTTCGTGCCGGCGTTGCCGGCCGGTCATCGGGCGGCGATCGCGGCGCTGGAGATGGGCACGCTCAACAAGTGCTATCTGCGGTTCGCCGAAGCGTTCTGGCCCGACGATGCCGACTGGCTCGGCTTCATCTCGCCCGAGCGTGGCCTGTGGGCCGAGTGGGTCAGCCTGACGCGTGTGTTCGGACAACCGGTGTTGCTCGGCTTCAATGCGGCTGATCAGGGGCGCGCCATCGAGCAGCTGAGTGATGAGCAGATCGTGGCGAGTGCGCTCACGGCGCTGCGTGCCATGTTCGACAGCGACGTACCACCACCGCTGGCCGTGCAGATCACCCGCTGGGCGAGCGATCCGTTCAGCCTTGGTTCGTATTCGTTCAATCCGGTGGGCATCGATCCTGCCGTGCGCGACGCGCTCGCCGAGCCGGTCGATGACCGGCTGTTCTTCGCCGGCGAGGCGACGCATCGTGAGCACCATGCGACGGCCCATGGTGCGTATTTGTCGGGCATGCGTGCGGCGCAGCTGATCCGTGACGCCCGCTGAAATGGGGAGCCAATGACGACGATCACCGACGACGTGCGCGAACGCTATGGCGCCGACGAGGCACCACCCGCCGTCGCCGACCATCCGGTCGTGCGGCACATCCTGCGGCATCGCTCGGTGCGTGCGTTTCGTGATGCGGCTCTGCCGCCACACACGCTGGAGACCCTCGTCGCCGCAGCGCAGTCGGCAGCGACGTCGTCGAACTTGCAGGCCTGGAGTGTGGTGGCGGTGAATGACCCGGCACGCCGGGCGCGCATTGCCGAGTGGTGCGGCGGGCAATCGCACATCGTCAGTTGCCCGCTGTTCCTGGTATGGCTGGCCGATCTGGCGCGCCTGGAGCGTATCGCCGAGGGGCGCGGCCTGCCATCGGCAGCGCTCGACTACACCGAGCTGTTCGTCCTCGGCGTGATCGACGCGGCATTGGCGGCCCAGAATGCAGTCCTCGCTGCCGAAGCGCTCGGCCTGGGGACGGTGTACATCGGTGCAATGCGCAATCGTCCGCTCGAGGTCGCCGCCGAACTGCGGCTGCCGCCGCGTGTGTTCCCGGTGTTTGGCCTGTGCGTGGGCTGGCCCGACGAGGCCGAGGCGGCGGCCGTCAAACCACGGCTGCCACAATCGGCGGTGTTGCACCACGAGGTGTATCACGATGATCCGGCTGCGGTGGTGCGATACAACCAGGCGATGGCACACTTCTACGCCGCGCAACAGATGCGTGTGCGCGGCGATTGGTCGGACCATTCGGCGCGGCGCGTCGCTGGCCCCGAG
>CAIQIY010000487.1 GCA_903871975.1 uncultured Chloroflexota bacterium
CCGCATCGTCGCCGGCACGGGGCTGCCGCGCGTCCCCGAAGATGCCATCGAAGCCCTGATCGAGCGCGATGCGCTGCAGCTGCTGGGGTTGCGCTGAGCATGTGTCGGACCCACGGCGAGGAGGCGCGTGATGATCGTCGATGTCCATAGCCATACCCCGCAGTACCGCCATGCCGTCCCCGCCGACCAGCGCGTGGTCAATACGGCCTGGCGCCCCGATCGCCCGGTGGTCGCGAGCGTCAGCTGGGACGACTATCTGATGCATCAGGCGCCGGCGGCGGTGTCGCTGGTCTTCAATGTCGCGTGGTATCCGGCCTCGGCATCCCCGTACCGCGATACCCCTCCGGGCGGCGACTGGTATGACGGTACGGTGAATGATGCGACGGCGACATTCGTGCGGGCGCATCCCGAGCGGCTGATCGGCTTCATGGCGCTGCATCCGCACGATCCGCACTGCCTCGACGAATTCGAGCGCTGTCGTACCGATCTCGGGTTGCGTGGCATCAAGCTGGGCGCCAATTACCAGAACTTCGACCCGCTCGAGGCGCGCGCGCTGGCGATCTACGAGCGCGCCCAGCGTGCAGGCCTGCCGATCCTGTTTCACCAGGGCACGTCGCCGGTGCGCGATGCGCCCATTCGGCTGGCACACCCACTGCTGATCGACGAGATCGCGATGCGCTATCCCGACCTGACGATCATCATGGCGCACATGGGTCACCCATGGCAGGCCGACACCTGCGTCGTCATCCGCAAGCATCCGAACGTCTATGCCGACATCTCGGCCAATTTCTACCGACCATACGCATTCTGGGAGCAGCTCGTGCGTGCCAGCGAGTGGAACGTGATGCACAAGCTGCTGCTCGGCAGCGATTACCCGATCGTCACCGTGCAGGAGACGATCGACGGATTGCGTGGCGTCAACCGCATCGTCGCCGGCACGGGGCTGCCGCGCGTCCCCGAAGCTGCCATCGAAGCCCTGATTGAACGCGATGCGCTGCAGCTGCTGGGGCTGCGTTGAGCGCATCCGAGAGGAGGATCCCATGTCGTACGAAGCGCGGCTGAGCGCATTGGGGTACGTCATCGAGCCGGTCGCGCTCGATGCGGGCCGGCTGGTCCATGCCGTCCGCAGCGGCAACCTGGTCTTTACCTCGGGGCAGGTATCGCGCTGGGGCGACGACGAGATTCGCGGGCAACTGGGTGCCGAGCTGACCGTCGAGCAGGGCTATGCCGCGGCGCGCATGTCGGCACTCAACTGCCTGCGTGCCGTCAAGGCGATCACCGGCTCGCTCGACGCCGTCCGCCGCATCGTCAAGGTCCTCGGCATGGTCAACGTCGCGCCGGGCTTCGTCGATACCCCCGGCGTCATCCATGGCTGCAGCGACCTGCTGATCGAGGTGTTCGGCGATGCCGGCCGCCATGCACGCAGTGCCGTCGGCATGACCCTGCCGCTCAACTATGCCGTCGAGATCGAGATGATCGTCGAAGTCGCGTGATCTGCCACAGGAGGTAGCCATGTCGCTGGTCTCATCGAGCGCCGAACTCGCCGCCCGCGCCGAGGCAGTCATCCCGGGTGGCGTCAATTCGGGCAACCGTCGGATCGCCTGGCCGCTGGGTGTCATCGCTGCGTCGGGGGCCTCCTTCACCGACGCCGACGGGCAGCAGCTGCTCGATTATCACGCGGCGTTCGGCCCGCTGATCCTCGGCCATAACCATCCCCGCGTCAATGCGGCGGTGCATCAGGTGATCGACCGCCTCGACATCGTCGGCATCGGCGTGACCAACATCGAGGTCGAGCTGGCCGAGACGCTGGTGCACCACATTCCGTGTGCCGAGCGTGTGCTGTTGACCAACTCGGGCTCCGAGGCGACGTATGCGGCGCTGCGCTTGGCGCGGGCCGTCACCCGACGCGATACGATCGTCAAGTTTCAGGGCACGTATCACGGCTGGCACGATGCAGTCCTGATGAACGTGATCTCGCCGCCCGACCGGATCGGCAAGAAGGACCCGCTGTCGCTCGGGATGCTGCAGAGCACGATCGACGAGACGCTGGTCCTGCCGTTCAACGACGTCGATGCGCTGACCGAAGTGCTGCAGCAGCGCGGCGATACGATCGCGGCGATCCTGGTCGAGATCATCCCGCACAACATCGGGTGTGTGCTGCCCGAGCCCGAGTTTCTCGCGGCATTGCGGCAGCTGACCACGCAGTACGGCATTGTGTTGATCTTCGACGAGGTGATCACCGGCTTTCGCCATGCGCTCGGTGGCTATCAGAGCCTGTGTGGCGTCACGCCCGACCTGGCGACGTTCGCCAAGGCGATGGCCAATGGCTACCCGATCGCGGCACTGGCGGGGCGCGCGGCCTTGATGGAGCGCTTTGCCCCTGGTGGTGGTGTGACATTTGCGGGCACCTACAACGCGCATCCGGTCGGCGTGACTGCGGCGCTGGCGACGATCGCCGAGCTGCAGGATGGCCGCGTGCACGCGCATTGCCGGCGCCTCGCCGAACGGGCTGCACGGGGCATTGGCGAGATCGCCGCCGAACTCGGCATTCCGTTGACCGTCGTGCAGTTCGGCTCAGTCTTCGTGCCGTACTTCATCGATCCGGCGCACGCGCCGCTGCGCAACTACGAGGCGCTGCTGGCCAACGATACCGCACGTGATGTCTGGTTTCGCAGCCAGATGTGCGCGCAGGGGATCTTCATGTTGCCGGTGGCGATGAAGCGCAATCACGTCAGTGCAGCGCATACCGACGAAGACATCGATCGCACGCTGGACGCGGCGCGCACGGTGCTCGCCGGCATGCCGGCGCGGATCTGAGCGGC
>CAIQIY010000488.1 GCA_903871975.1 uncultured Chloroflexota bacterium
ATCTTGGACTCGATCGCCTGGCGAATCTCTGGGCGCAACGTCTGCCACGTGTCGACTTCGTAGTCGGGGAGCTGCGACTGCAGCTGGTGCATCAGCACCGCCTCGCGCCCCATCGCGCCCAGGTACACGACCACTTCGGTCGCCTGGTCGCGCAGATTGTAAAGCTGCTGTGCATCGTCGATGCCCATGTACACCAGATTGCGCTCAAGATCGGGGACGCCCAGGTCGTAGACGCCGACGATATCCATGCGGTGCTGTCGGACGGTATCGCCGCGGCGTCGACCGATCACATCGAGCGTGTCGCCGACCACCGCGCCGAGCCGCTCGGCGGCTGCGCGGCCGATGACGATGCCGCCGCGCTCGCCTGCCGCAAGGAACCGCCCTGCCGCGATGTTGGCGGCCTGCAGGCTCAGTGGTGCCTCGATCACGGGGTCGATCGCGACGATCTGGATGGCGAGCGTTTCGCCACGATGGCTCAGCATGCCACTGGTGTGAATGCGTGGTGCTGCGGCGACTACTTCTGGTACGCTGCTCACGGTAGCGCGTACATGCGCAGCATCTGCAAGTGGCAACAACGGGATGCGCGCGGCACGCTCCCGGTATCCCGGGGCATGGATGGACAGGTTGCCACCGTATAGCCGGATGGCGTTGCCGAAGATCGCCTGATCAGAGCCGTGCAGCAGCCCATCGAACAGCAACAACAGTGCGACCCCCAGCGCGATGGCACCGAGTGCAATCGCGGTGCGCCGCCAATCACGCCACATGTTGCGCCACGCGAGTGCAATCACGCGCACCTCCGATCGTGTGCACAGCCACCAAGCGTAGCTGCATAGCGGCATCCTAGTGCCGCCTCGATCGGCTGTCAAGCCCGAACGGCACTCGTCCGGGGCTCGCGCAACATCGATCGAGGGGCCAACCAGGAGCAACACCGCGACCACTGGGGTGCACCGCTGCGAAGGCAATGCACTCCGGGCCATCGCGTGGCCCACTGCCCTGGCGCTGCCCATGCTGGCACGACGAACCTGGCTGAGCTCCGACGCGCGCTCGCGGTCGCTCGCCCGCTGATGCTGCACATACCCTGGGCACACGTCGTCGCTGCGCGGCATGTACACCCCACTGCGCGGTCGCTCCGGGCACCGCCGCGCTCCCACACCCGTCGTGGCGCGACACCACGCAGCGCATGCCACGATCCGGGCAGCCATGCCTGGGCTACGAACATCTCACCCCGGGGCGTGGAAGCCGGGCCCCTGCGAGCACGTCGTCGACGATGCAGATCACCCGGCTGCTCACGTCACCCCGATTGTGCGGTAGGATGGCGCCGATGAATCCCTCGACTGCAGTCCATGGGAGTCGGTCATGTCGATGCCACGAATCTGGAGTGACGCCCGGCTGGTGCCGGAGGTACAGGAACAGATCCGTCAATTTGCCGAACTCACCACCGGCGGTTCATACGATCAGTTGCCGGGCTGTGCAGCAGCGATCGTGAGTTCGATGTGCCGCGCCGACGGCGCCTTCATGGATCGCGCTGGTGACACACTGTGGGCGATCGCACGGCCTGGCATCGGCTACGACAACGTCGATGTCGCGGCAGCCACCGCGCGCGGCATCATCGTGATCACGACCCCCGATGGTCCGACGGAATCGACGGCCGAACATGCCGTGGCGTTGTTGCTGGCACTGGCCAAGTGTGTCGTCGCCGGCGACCGGCACATGCGCGCCGGCAGCTTTGCCGTGCCTGAGCGTCCGGGCATGGAGCTGCGTGATCGCACGATCGGGCTGGTCGGGTTTGGCCGGATCGGGCGGCGTGTCGCGACCATCTGCAGTGCCGGGTTTGGCATGCGGGTGCTGGCCTACGATCCACACATCGACTGGTCGCGCGCGCTTGCGCCGGAAGTGACGCCGTGCACCGCGCTGGACACACTGCTGTCGGCTGCCGATGTCGTCTCACTCCACACGGCACTGACCGAGCAGACACGCGGCATGATCGACGCCAGGCGCCTGGCACTGATGCCACGCGGCAGCATCCTGATCAATGTCAGCCGCGGTCCGGTCGTCGACGAGGCTGCACTGGAGCATGCGCTGCGCTCGGGACACCTGGCTGGTGCGGGGCTCGACGTGTACCGTGTCGAACCCCCTGATCTCCAGGCGACACTGTTCACGGCGCCGAATCTGGTCACCACGCCACACATCGCTTCGTACACGCAGGCTGCATTGCTGGCGATGGGGCGCGGCGCCGCCGCCGGGGTGGCTACCGTCCTCGGCGGAATGTGTCCGACCGGCGCGCTCAATCCGGAAATCTGGCCGACCAGCCGGGCGCGCCGTCCCGGCTGATGTTCAGCCCGAACGCGTCGCCGTCCGGCGATCGGCCATCAGTTGTCGCGCAGCCAGGCGCATACATCGTCCCAGGTCACTGCACCATCGTCTGGCCCGTAGTGACCAAGGCGATCGCGGGCCAGCCAGAAGACCGCCGTCAGCACGTGTTCGTCCGACACCTGCCGCTGCTCCTCGACGCCAGTCATGCTGTCGCCATCGGTGCGGATCCACGACGATCCGACACGCCTGATGAAAGCATAGCTCTCGCGGTTGCCAACGAGGGTGATGCCACCACGCGCCGCGACGATGTCCAGCACCGTACGTTGTATGGCAGTATGGTTCATCGGGATACCTGCATGTCACACGGGAACCAACCCGATGTGGTGTGCCGGCACGTGCGCCAGCGTGATCGGCGATCCGGCCTCGATCGTGCCGCCGTGCACTACAATGCCCATCACGCCGGTCTTGCGCACGACGATGCCGTCCGGCCCACGTTCGAGTACCGCTGCCAACAGGCCAGGCATGAAATCATCGATCTGGTGACACGGATTGCGCAGACCGGTCACTTCGATGAGCACCTCGTCACCGATACGCAGGTGCGTGCCCGCCGAGAGTGCCAGCAGATCGATGCCACGAGTGGTGATATTCTCCCCAAGCTGCCCCGGCGCGACCCCGAAGCCACGATGGTGCAACTCGTCGAGCAACTCGGCGTGGATCAGGTGCACCTGGCGCAGATTCGGCTGCGCCGGGTCCTTGGCGACGCGCGAGCGGTGTCTGACCGTCGCGCCACAGTGCGCATCACCATCGACGCCCTGGCCCGCGATCAGTCGGATGCTCGTCGTCGTCGTCTTGGCGAACGTGTGTGCTGCAGCACGGTGAACCGCGGTGACAATCATCATTGGCCTCCGATGATCAGTCGAACCGACACGGTCCGACATCGCTGAACCTGCTCGCCGGCAATCCTGGTGCAACGCATGACAGATCAACGTGGCTCCAGCGCACAGACCAGCGCGGCATGCGCCGGCAGATCGCGCACCATCGCCTGGAAGCGCCCCGCAGTCACACTGGCCGTCAGCGCCACCGCCGACGACGGATTCAGCGCCGTGCAACGATAGTCTGCATCGCTCATCGGCACGATTCCGGTCAGTTCGAGCGACGCGACCGGCTCGGCAGCGAAGTTGAGCACGACCAGCAGTGTCTCGGTGTCGTGCTGGCGGACAAAGGCCACCGCGCCACGCGTCGCCGTCTCCTCGAGCAACACCAGTTCACCGCGTGATAACGCGGCATGGTTGCGATGCAGCGCGATCAGCGAACGGTAGTGCTGCCATAATGACGACGGATCGGCACGCTGGGCGTCTACCGTCATCGCTGCGTCGCCCGACGCCGGTGCCTGCCAAGGTGTCCCGCTGGTGAAGCCGACGCCCGGGCCAGCCGACCACTGCATCGGCGTACGCAGCCGCTCATCGGGCTTGGTGCCGGTCATGCCAATCTCTTCACCATAGTACAGGAATGGCACGCCGGGGATGCTGAGCAGTGCCATCGCCGCAATGCGCATCTTGCCGACGTCGCCACCCAGCGTCGTCATCACGCGCTCCTGGTCGTGATTCGTGAGGAATGGGGCGTAGCGCTGATCCGGCAGCTGCGCTGCGGTGGCGAGCGCCTGACGAAAGCCGGAAGCATCACCATAACGGGCCGCATCGACGATCGATTGCGCCAACCGAAACTCGAAGAACGCATCCAGCTGATCGGGATAGTACTGTTCGAGCACGCCTGGTCGTCCATCGAACACCTCGCCGACGGTGAACACATCGGGGCGTATGGCACGCAACGCCGCGGCATACTCGCGAAGCCACGCATGCGACTCGCGGGTGTTCTCCTGTTCGCGGCCTACCTCAATCAGGTGTTTCACCGCATCAAGGCGAAACCCATCGACGCCGACATCGTCGAGCCAGAACTGGCTGATGCGCACGGCTTCGGCACTCACCGCTGGTTCGCGATAGTTCAGGTCGGGCATGCCCTGCCAGAACACGCCATAATAGTAGCCACCGCCGGGCGCGGCATGCCAGACATCCTGGCCCCACGGGCCGGTATAGCCCGGATCAGCGTCCGACCACAGATACCAGCGGTGCGTCGCCGACGCAGGATCGCGCGATGCCACAAACCATGGATGGCGCACGCCGGTGTGATTGAGCACCAGATCGACCAGCACACGGATCCCGCGCTGGCGTGCTGCACGCACGAACGCCTGCAACTCCTCGAGCGTGCCGTAGTCCGATTCGGCAGCTTCGTAGTCGATGACGTCGTAACCGTGATAGCTGTCGCCCTCGGTCACCGGCATCAGCCACACGCAGTTGATGCCCAGCTCGACGAGATAGTCGAGCCGGGCGGTCATACCCACAAAATCGCCGACACCATCGCCATCGCCATCGGCGAACGACCGCACGAAGATCTCATAGCACACAGCGTCGTCCCACCAGCCCTGCCGGAGCAGCGGTGCCGGGCTCGGCCCGAGCGTGATGGTAGGCGGCACCGTCGGCAGCGGCACGGCGGTTCCACGGGTCGGCGTCGGCGCATTGGCGGCCATCGTGGCAAACAGCGCTTCCTCGGCGGTGAGCGTGGCGCTCGGCGTGGCCGGTGGCGGCACCGACACCGGCGATGGCGCAGTCGGCGGAGCGCCGGCACAGGCGGCACAGCACGCCGCAGCCAGCGCGAACTGCAGGAAACGCATCATGGACACCTCCCGGCTCTGATGAGCTTGTATCCACAGTATACCCGCGGACGGCTGATCGCGATGCGCCGACGCCATGCGAGGGTCATTGGGCAAACGGCAGCACACGCGGCGAACGCGCTACATGTCACGTGCAGCGCCCGCAACCCGGCAGTCGCCGGAACATCACGCAAGCCGCACCACGCTCCAGCATCGGGCGCGCCGTCTGATCATCCTCACAGGTTCTTCACACCACCCAGGTATGCTCTGGAGCGATGGCACATCACCGGTGTGCCGTACGTGATACGAGGAGGATACTATGCGACCGATGGTACGACGAGTCTTGATCGTTCTGGCGCTCATCATCGCCGGCGCCACTGCGTTGGCGCTGGCATTCGGTGGCGGCATGCGCTACGGTGCAAGCATGGCGGCTGGCGCTGCTCCGGGGTGGTCACAGCCCGCACCCGAGGATGGGCCACCGGCCGAGCGCGGCTGGCGCGACGAGCGTGGCCACGGACCTGATGCGATGATGCGCGGCTGGCGCGACCACGGCATGGCATCCGGGATGCTGCCGCTGATGTTCGGCGGCCGCCTGCTCGGTGCGCTGCTGCAGCTCGGCATCCTGGCCCTGGCCGTGTTCGGTGCGGTGCACCTCGTGCGGCGCTGGCGCCAGCCACCCCAGGCTGCGGCGCCACCGGCCGGCACCAGCGAGTGACCCACGCCCAGATTTCACATGGCACGCCCCGCCGCGCCCTCGGTGGGGTGTGCACCGGGACACCGCCAGCTCTGGTACAATGCTCTGGTCAGGGCGTACGGCCAACGGCACGCGCCACCCGGTCGATGCGCGCAGCTGCCACTGGCAGGCGGCATCCGATGGATCTGGTCAACTATTATGTCGCATTCAACGAGGTTGGCGGCATCGGCCCGGCACGTCTCGAGCGATTGATTGCGACCTGCGGCTCGATCGAGGCAGCATGGCACGCCCGACCTGCGCAGTGGCGGGCTGCCGGGCTCGACGACAGGCTGATCCACGCACTACAGACGGCGCAGCGGCGCGACCCTGGCGCGGCGCTCGCGCGGATCGCGCGTGCCGGCGTCCTCGCGCTCTGCCGCGACGATGCGCGGTTTCCCGCGGCACTGACCACGTTCAACCACGCGCCGGCATTGATCTACGTCCGCGGCATGCTCGACGACGCCGACGACCGAGCCGTCGCGATCGTCGGCACGCGCAACCCCAGCGCGTATGGCTGCGATGTCGCGCGACAGCTCGCCGGCACGCTCGCGAGTGCCGGCATCACCATCGTCAGTGGGCTGGCACTGGGCATCGATGCCATCGCCCATCAGGCAGCGCTTGATGCCGGTGGCCGCACCATCGCGGTCCTGGCCTGTGGCGCCGACCAGGTGTACCCACTGCGACACCGAGCGCTGGCAGCACGCATCGCCACCTCCGGCGCGCTGGTGAGCGAATTTCCGGTCGGGCAACGTCCGCTGCCGGCGTTGTTCCCGGCACGCAATCGGCTGATCAGCGGACTGGCTCGGATCGTCATCGTCATCGAGGCCGATCTCGGCAGTGGCGCGCTGATCACCGTGGACTGCGCGCTCGACCAAGGGCGCGAGGTGGGCGCCGTACCGGGGTCGATCTTCTCGGAGCGCAGCCGCGGGACGCATCGCATGCTGCGCGACGGCGCCCACCTGATCACCAGTGCCGACGATGTCCTGGCACTGCTCGGCATGTCATCGGCAGGGCGAGCGGCGGCACCAGCGTTCAGCGAGCCGGATGACCCACTTGAACGCGCAGTGCTGGCACAATTCGGCAGCGCTGCACTCGATGTCGATACGCTCGCCGAGCTGGTCGGCGCAGCACCGGCGCTGCTGGGGTTGTCCCTCAGCAGCCTCGAAATCGCCGGGCGAATACGGCGCACGGCCAATGGCATGTTCGTGCGCACCCAGCACTCGCCGACACCCGGTGTATGATGGTGCCGACACGACCGAGGTGCTGCCAACGATGGCGGCGATGCGCGAGGAGCCGATGATGATCAGAATCGCGGAATTTCTGCCAGCCCAACCGGCGCCGCTCTGGCGTCTGATGCGCCAGGTCGGCGTCAGCGATGCGGTCGTACCGCTGCCGACGCCTCAGGCCGGCGAACACCCTTGGGATTTTGCCCCCATGCTGCGGATGCGTAGCGCGCTGCACGATGCCGGGTTCACCGTCGCGGTGATCGAAAGCAGCCCGCCACTGGATCGTGCACGCCTCGGCATCGATGGTCGCGACGAAGAGATCGCGCATCTCTGTGCGATGATCGACCACATGGGAGCGCTGGGCATTCCTGTGCTGTGCTACAACTTCATGGCAGTACTCGGCTGGACACGTACCTCGTTCACGGTGCCGGCACGTGGCGGTGCGCTGGTCAGTGGCTACGATCATCGACTGATGGAGCGGGCACCGCTCACCGAAGCGGGCGTGGTGAGCGAGGACACGCTCTGGCAGAACCTGCACTACGTCCTGCAGCGCGTCCTGCCGGTCGCCGAGCGGGCTGGGGTACGTCTCGCGATGCACCCCGACGACCCGCCACGGTCGCCACTGCGTGGCATCGGTCGCATCATGCGCTCGGTCGACAACTTCCAGCGGCTGATTGAGCTGGCGCCGAGCCCGATGAACGGTATCACGCTGTGTCAGGGCAATTTCGGCCTGATGACCGACGATCTGCCGGGCGTGATCCGGCACTTCGGCCAGCAAGGCAAGATCTTCTTCGTGCACATGCGCGATGTCCGCGGCCATGCCGATGCCTTCGTCGAAACATTTCACGACGATGGGCCGACCGATCTGCTGGCGTGCCTGCGCGCCTACCGCGCGATCGGCTTCGATGGCGTATTGCGCCCGGATCATGTCCCGACGCTGGCCGGCGAGGAGAATGGCGCGCCAGGGTACGAGACGCTCGGTCGCCTGTTCGCGGTGGGCTATCTGACGGGGCTGCGCGAAGCAGCCTACGCATCGTGAGCGTCGACGACGACGGGACGCTGCAGGTGGAACTGCTGGCGTTGCCGTGGTGGCTGATGCTGACGTTCGGCGTGATGAGCGCGGGCGTGGCGCCACTGGTGATCTGGCTGGCCGAACGGCGCTGGCCACGGGTGGTTGATGCCGAGGGCATCACCACGCGGGCAGGAGTGCGCGTGCGCTGGCACGAGATTACCCGCATCGAGCATGTGGTGACCACCGTCAACCGGACGCGCACCGAGCGCTGGGATGTCCACGCACCGGGCATCACCATCGCGGTGGTAGCCTATCGGCTGCGCGCCGGGCACGATGTCCTCGACACCATCATGCGGCATGTCCCGCCACCGGTGCGGCCACCTGGGTGGTGAACTGCATCTGATCGGATGAGCAGACCATCGCGTATGGTGCCTCGCGGCGATACGGACGGCGGCGTCGCGTCGTCGGAGCATGCCGCGTGACAGTGTGGCGCATCAACCGTCCAGTGATGCCACAACGGCGTTTGAGAAGCGCGCCCAGTGCGGCGCAAACCAGCCGTTGTACAACATCTGGTTGGCCAACATCACGCACACGAGTTCACGCGTCGGATCGGCCCAGGCGAACGTGCCAGCGACCCCCGTGTGGCCAAACGTCGTCGCGTCGGAGAAGTCACCCGAGAAGTGCGGCCGCTTCTGACCACGCAGATCAAACCCGAGCCCCCAGGCGCAGTCGGGCCAGGTGGTGAAGCCCTCGATGCCGCCGCGCAACCCGGCTGTCTGGTTGGTCAGCATGGCTTGGACGGTTGCAGGCGCCAGCAGCCGGCCACCGTGTGGTAGCCGACCATGATCGAGAAACAACTGAAAGAACCGGGCGGTGTCGAGCGCGGTGCCGACGGCCACACCCGCCGGATGTGTCAGGGTACGTGCATACGACGAATTGAATCGCTCGAAAGGATCACCTGGATCACGTGTGCCGGCCACATGCACGATGCGCGTCGTGAGCGATCCTTCGGGGGCAATCATCGTGCTGCGCATGCCCAGCGGCGTGAAGACCCGGGTACGCATGAAGTCAGCGAAGCTGAATCCACTCACCGCTTGAATGATGATGCCCAGCAGACCATATGCGACATTACTGTACTCGACCTTGCTGCCCGTCGGCACGACTGGCACCGCCCTGCGATACGTCTCGATTTCGGCGGCCGTCGCGATGCCGCGCGGCAAGCCTTTCAGATCGGGGTCTTGTGGCAATCCGGAGGTGTGGCTCAGCAGGTGGCGTACCGTGATGCCGACACATTCGGGTCGACGAAATTCTTCGATCCAGGTCGCGACAGGCTCATCGAGCGACAGACGCCCCTCCTCGACGAGGATCATCACCGCGCAGGCAGCCATCGGTTTGCCGATCGAGGCCAGGTGAAACAGGCTATTGCTGTCGATGTTCAGCCCGCTATTGCCCGGACCGTAGTGGCCGCGTGCATAGGTGCGTACCACAAATCCACGACGCATGATCACGGCCGACACCGCACCGACGATACCGGCGTCGATCCATCCATCGAGGACTGCCACCGCACGCAACAGACGCGAGAGACTCACGCCGAGCCGCCCCAGATCCGAATCGATCGTCATGCGCCACTCCCTGTCGGCGGTTGGGTCGTGCCCGACCCGTACCGCCATCACACCGCATCAACTGGCCCACCGCTCGCGGGCAGCAAAGACAGCGCCGAACAACTGCGATAGCCCGGCGACCAGGGTACCGGCAGCCAGACCTACCACGATGGCCGCCATGGTCACGGGCGCAGCGTCACCACCGATCATGGCAAACCCGACGCGTCCGCCACGACCACTGAGATGCTGTACCTCGAGCCGGTATCGCCCGCTGGCGAGCACATCGACTGGCAGTGCGCTGCGATCAAAGCGTACGGCGGAATCGACAAACGTGACGTCGACCGGACCGCCGACGATCGTGCCGGCAGCATCGCGGAGCAGTGCCTGAACTCGGCCTTCACCGTATGTATTCTCGACCATCATGAGCCGTCGCGCACCATCGATGGAAATGCTGGCGGCGCTGATCGGCGCATCGGGGGTGGCCCAGAGCTCGCCACTGGTGACACGGGTGCGTACTGCGTCGAACCCGGCGACGCTGAGCGTCAGCGCAGCAGCACCGACGACGCTCAGTGCGGCGAGCTGTTGTCGCCAGCGCGAAGTGGCCTGGCGTCGTGCGAACCAGGCGCTCGAACCAGCGTCGAGTGGCTCGGCGTCGGTCGAATCGGCTGCAACACCCAACCAGTGGCGCCAACGGCGCTCCCACCATGTCCAGTAGGCCCAGATGCCGCCAGAGGCGCCGAAGATCACCGGGAGCATGATCAACACCAGGTTCCAGGTGGCCGGACGCCGTGATGCCAGCGACGGCAGTGTCTCGCCAGTTGCTTCAACACGGTACAGCTCGGCATCGGCATTGCCGAGAATCAGCCACAGCACGGCGACACCGATGACCAGTGTCAGGCTGATTGGTGCCAGCTGCGCGCCCCACGGTGCAGGCAGTCGGCTACCGATGCGCTGCAATCCTGCGAGCATCGCACCGAGGACGATCAAGCCGATGACGGCCGGCGCCCAGCTCAGCAGGAACGAGGGCAGGCGCGCGAGATCTGCTTCGATCGCCATCCAGGCAACATCACCGAGTACCGGGATACGGCTGGTGAACGCATACTGCCAGGCGATGCCGACACCCAGCATCAGCACGAGCGCGGCGATGAAGCTCAGCGCAACGCACAGGCCGGCCAGCACGCCGGCGCCGATGACGCGCCGCGCCGTCACAACTGGGATACTCATGGCAGGGGGTCCTTCCTTGGTGATGGAACCGGAATGGTGTGCCGCAATCATACCGCGTCGGCACCGGATGGCGCAACCCGCCACGCCACACGAGTCAACGCTCGGCTACGCCGAACTGGGCATCGACTGGCACCAGCAGCACCGATCCGTCGAGTGCACCGATCGCCAGCAATGTCCCGTCGGGTGAGAACATGACACACGGCACCGTCTCGGCGGCGACACTCAGCTCCCTGATGCGCCGGCCATCGATGACGCGCCAGATCAACACGCGGCCATCACCACCCGCCGATGCCAGCAGTGTGCTGTCCGGCGAGAAGCTGACGCCCATCACGGCACGCTGATGACCCTGCAACAGCCGCGGTCCACCGCCATCGTGCAGGTGCCACAGTCGCACCAGCCCATCGGCCGAGGCCGACGCCAACAGGTCACCGGCAGCATCGAACGCGAGCCCCCACACAGTGCCACGATGGCCAGCCAGCGTGCGCGCCAGAAACCCCTCGGGCATGCGCCATAGTTTGACGCTGCCGTCGCCCGAGGCCGTCGCCAGCGACTCGCCGTCGGGAGCAAAGCGCGCGCCGAAGACGCCGGCAGTATGCCCAGCCAGAATACGAAGTGGGCTGCCATCAGCCAGCTGCCAGATGCGGATCTGATGGTCGGCACCTGCCGACGCGAGATGCTCACCGTCGGGTGAGAAAGCGACGCCGCCGATGTAGTCGGTGTGTCGCTGGAGCGTCAACAGCGGTCGGCTGTCGCTGACGCGCCAGATCGTGATGTCGTTGTCCCAGCCACCGGTGGCCAGCTGGGCGCCATCGGGCGAGAAGGCGACACATGTCACCGCCTGGCGCGCGGTCTGGCTCCAGAGCAATCGGCTCTCGCCGACATCCCAGAGCTTGATCATCCGATCACCGGCGACAGTGGCCAGGATGGCGCCATCGGGCGAGAAGGCGACGGCGGTGACCCAGTTGGTGTGGCCGCGTAGAACCCTCACGGGGCATGCTCCTTCGCTGGTTGGGACCGCGGTGGCTCGCGCGCAGCGCCTACCGTGCGATTATACCGCGACCGCGTGATCTGGCGGCGGTGACAGCGTGGTGCAGGCCCAGAAGACGGTGATGGCAGCCTGCTGGTAGAGGTAGGGCCAGAGGACCGGGTTGAATACCATGAACAGGAGGAACGCGGCCGCGAGTGCGCCGACGAGCGAGGTGCCGCTGCGGCGCCGCCACCAGGCATGACCGATGACCACCGTCAGTATGCCGAGCTGTATGGGCTTGAGCCAGCCTTCGAGGCCGC
>CAIQIY010000489.1 GCA_903871975.1 uncultured Chloroflexota bacterium
AGCAGCTGACGCAGGCGGGATACGGCGTCCAATGTGCCGCCGATGGTGCCGAGGCGCTCAGCCGAATGCGCCGCCAACCACCCGACCTGGTCCTGCTCGACGTTCATCTGCCAGGCACCAGCGGCTACGATGTCCATCGACGCCTGCGGCGCATGCCGAGGTGTGCCGACACACCAGTGCTCTTCCTGACGATCGCCGACAACGTACGCAACCGGGTGCGCGCGCTCGACGCCGGCGCCGACGACTTCCTCGGCAAGCCATTCGACTCCGAAGAGTTGCTGGTGCGCATCCGGGCGCTCTTGCGCCGCAGCGGGCGTGATCGCTGCGCGGCGCTGATCCGCTGCGGCGCGCTGGTACTCGATCCGGCGCTGCGCACCATGCACATCGCGGGGCGCGTCATATCGCTCACCGCATCCGAGGCGCTGGTGCTGCGCCGCCTGATGGAGCGCCCGGGCGACGTATGCCCGGCCGCAGTGCTGGCCGAGCAGCTCACCGGCAACGCCGAGCACGCAGGCGCCGTCCGCTGGCATGTGATGAACCTGCGGCAGAAGCTGGCCGACGCCACGCCATCGGCCGCGATCATTCGCACGATCGCCGGCGTCGGGTACCGCCTCGATCTCGAGCCCGGCGAACGCTGAGGCATCATCGGCCGACTGCCAGCACCGCCGCGGCGTGGCGCAGCACCTCGAGGTGTTGGGCCGCGCCGCGCAGGCCCATGCCCATCGTGTTGAGCGTCAGCGACGCCGCGCCGATCTGGTGCCAGCGCTCGCACTGCTCGACCCACTGTGCCTCGGGCACGCGCGCCAGGCTGATCTGGCCCTCGATGCCGATGCTGGCCGGATCGCGGCCGGCGGCGGCGGCATAGCCGCGCAACCGATCACATTGCTGCGCCAACGCCGCATCGGGCGTGCGGAAGATGATCCAGCCATCGCCGATGCGACCGATGCGCCGCAACGTCTCCTCGGCGTAGCCGCCGATCCACACCGGGATAGTGCGACGTGGCGGCAGCGGATTGATCCCGGCGTGGTCGATGGTATGCCAACGGCCACGCAGATCGACCACCGGCTCGGCCCACAACGCACGCATCACGGCGATCTGCTCCTCGCTGCGTGCGCCGCGATCGCGGAAGTTGGCATCAAGCGCCTCGTACTCGACCGCGTTCCAGCCGACGCCGATGCCGAGGCGCAGCCGGCCGCCGCTCAGCACGTCGATCTCGGCCGCCTGCTTGGCGACCAATGCCGTCTGACGCTGCGGCAGGATGACCACACCAGTCACCAGTTCGACTTGGCGGGTGATCGCAGCGAGATAGCCGAACAGCACAAAAATCTCATGGAACGCCGTCTCGCTGGTGTATGGGCCACTCCAGTCGGGCCGCGTCGCCGTCGACGCCCCCAGCACATGGTCGTACGCCAGGATGGAACGATACCCCAACGCCTCGACCGTCTCGGCATACGCACGGATGTCGGCAGGATTCGCGCCGATCTCGGTCTGTGGGAATGTCACACCGATCTGCATTGGCTTCCTCTCTCGCGATACCCGTGGTCAAAACGCCTGGACACATTCGCCAGTGCCATCACGTGCGCCGCGTACGCTGTTGCCGAACCACGCCTCATGCTGCCTGGCAGTCGCGAACCGGCTGATCTGGATGCGCAGCACAGGCTTACTGATACATCGGCGACAGCACCACCCTACCAGCAGGATCCGCCGGACAACCATGCATTTCGTGGCGAACGCACGATGCCAGCAGTGCAGACCAGGCAGAGGGTGCGTG
>CAIQIY010000490.1 GCA_903871975.1 uncultured Chloroflexota bacterium
CACCGCTGTGGGCTGAGCACATGTCGGCTGGTCTTGAGCTGCACGTAGACGAAGACCATGAACGAGAGGTCTATTTGCGCTTACCCACTCCCTGCCCGCACAATCCCCATTCACCCCGCTTGAAGTGAACCGATGTTCGGTAGAGGCTCAGTGTAGCGCAAGAGAACAAGGAGGTGACACAGGGGAAGCAGGCCGGGGAGCCAACCGAATATACCAGAACACATGTACTATTGCAATAGTATGGCGAGAGCGCGTGGGAGTCGAACCCACCAGCGAAGTTCGCCACCCCGCTCGCCCGTTTTGAAGACGGGGACAGCCACCGGGCCACATCCGCTCTCGCCACCACTGTACGGGCACATGCCCCCGGCGTCAAGTCCTGATGCCTGGCGGCAAGCTGGGCGCACATGGCGTGCTACAGGCGCGCACACTGGGTATGTCTGCATGCCATGGCTGCCACACCGGCTCGCCGGTGCGTCGATGCCACCGATGCGTCGGTGGGGATGCACGTCGCACCATCCGCCATGAAGCGCACCATAGGTCGACAGAATGGCCCCATGTGATGGCAGCTGCGTCAGGGCCGGTCGCGGCATGCCTCCTGCACAGGTGCGCAGTTGGCTGCGGCAGACCAGAGACGGGCGCGCTCAAGCCGCTCACCAGCCAGCGTGCACAGACTTGGCGCGACCATGGTGTGGTGTTGAGTCGCACGTAGGGCCTGCTCCGGCCATCGGTGCTCGCGCGTTGCGTCACGGGCGACGCACGCGCTGACAGCCGGCAATCGTGCCGCGTCCGAAGCCATTCGATCCAGATCGCTGCAGGTGCCATCCCCTGCGGACTGCTGCGCCCGCTTGCGCCCAGCGGCACCGGTCGAACAGCTGCTGCGCGCAGCAATCGCTGGAGCCGAGCGTGCAACGCGGTGATGCAGCGTCCAGCCAGCAGGAGTCATAACTTAAAATCTTCTAACGATATATACAGCGTTCGCACTGGAATCATCGGTGTACTCGGCCAGGTGCATACCAGCCCAGCGACGACCGGCATATGCTTGTGAGGACCGAACCCTGGTTTCTGTTGCGATGAGTAGTAGACGCGCAATGGACAACCTGAATCGCCACTGGATCGCAGCGCCTGTTCCACTCGCTGCAGCCAAACGCCTGGCAACGAAACCGGAAATCCACCATACACGGGAGTTGGTTGAATATCGCCGATATTGAAGCCAGCGCGCTGCAAGGTTCTCGGCATCTCAAAGCAATAACGAGCGATGTCTCAAGTCACGATAACGTCGCCGAATGGAAGAGCACGGGGGCCTTTTGCATGGTCAACTCCAGCGTACAGACGACGAAGCCCTGAGACCGACATCGACTTCCAACTGGTACGTCGTCAGAGCATGCATTGTTGGCAGTAAGAGTCGGGAACGCCTGTAGACAACCGCGCGATACTTCGCAGCACTCGCGGTGGTTCCAGACCTGCGACGGAGCTGATACAATGTCGCGGAGAAGAGCAGTAGCAGATGGCGTGCAGCCTCGCTGCGGGTATGGGTGCGGCGAACCTGGCGGCTCGCCAACGTGTCTTCGCGGCGAGGAGGCCGCTGGCGCTTCCGGCTCTGACGTTGCATCAGCCCTGGGCCACCATGCCAGGGCGGTTGCGCAATGCCCCTGATCGTGGTAGCATGATGTCGACGATGCAGTGTGATACTGCGCTGGAGACACGGGAGATTCTGGTGGATCCGAGCCGTCATTCTTCCGGCGCCGGGGGGCTATCGGGCCGAGCATCTGCGGCAGTATCGCGCGACATGCTGATGCTGGTCGGTGCGCTCAGCCTGCTTGCGACCGCCATCATCGTCGCGGTGCTGGTTCCGCCGGCGACGCGTTCCGAATCACTCGAGGCGCCTGCGGCACCGACGGGCGCGCCGCTGACGCCGAGTGCCGCGTCGGCCGCCCTGGAGCTGCCGCCAGCCACGCCGACCACTGCGGCACCGATATTGGCGCAGGTGCCGACGGACCCGCCGCCGGCCTACCCGGCACCGCGCGACCCGGCGGCCCCCGAGCCGGTCGCGGCGCCGTCGGCGACGCCACTGCTGCCGACAGCCCTGCCCGATGCGCCGATCGCGACGCCACAACCAGCCACCGACGCGCCGGTGCCGCCGCTGTTGCCGACCGCCGCGCCCGATGCGCCGATCGAGGCGCCCCAGCCAGATGCCGATGCACCGGTTGCCCCCACGCCCGAACCGCTTGCACCGACCGCCCCGCCGTTGCCGACCATGCCACCGCCGCCCAGCGCGACGCCTGCACCCACGGTGATCCCGACAGCCACCACGCCCCCGCCGCCGCCGGTGCTCGCCATCCGTGGCACCACGCGCTGGCGCGCCACCGACGGCCCGGTCATGATCACGATGGACGTCCATGTCCTGCCGGGAGCGACGTTGATCGTCGAGCCGGGCACCGACGTGCGCATCGCGCCGGGGTTGGCGCTGTACATCGAGGGCGCGCTGATCATCGCCGGCAGCACCGAAGCGCCGGTGCGCCTGGCGGGCAGCACACCACAGCGCTGGGACGGCATCTTCGCGCAGCCGGGGAGCTCGGTGCTCATCGAGCGCGCCGAGCTGCGCGGCGGCGGCGCCGGCGGCACGCTGATCGCCGTCGACGACGGGGCATTCGTGATGCGCCACGCCCTGATCACCGACAACGGCGGCCAGATCCATCTGCGCGGCGGCCCGATCGAGATCCGCGACAGCGAGGTCAGCGGCAACGATCTGCCATATGGCGCCGCCATCGAGCTCGAATTCGACGTCGGTGGCTTCGCGACGCTCAGCGGCAATCGCGTGGGCGGCAATCGGCAGGCACCCGGCGCCTCGCCGGTCCTGGTGCGGCATCGTAGTGCCTACGACGTGCTCAATGTCGCCATCGACGGCAACCTGCTGCTCGAGAGTACCGGGCCAAATCTGGCCCTGGACGCTGCCGGCGAAGTGCGTGGCACGATTCGCTGCAATACGCTGCGCGGCGGTGATCACGGATTCAGCCTGAAGAGCAGCGCGCCGCAACTCCCTGGTGCGCCGCAACTGCTCGTGCGCGACAATGCCATCGAGGAGCACCTGCCGGCGATCGTCGCGGACTATCTGCAGGCCGGGGTCGGCAGAGGTGCGACCAGCGACATCTTCGTCGACATGCGCGACAACTGGTGGGGCGATGGTAGCGGCCCATACGAACCCGTGCGCAATGGTTTGGGCCGGGGCGACGCCGTCGGCACGGTGATTGCGTTTGCGCCATGGCACACCAGCAGGCCGGCATGCGCGCCAGCCCGCTGACCGAACGCGTCGAAGCGCAGTTGACGGCGCACATCGAGACGTGTCTCGATGATGCCATCGCACGGCACATCACGCCCGGCGCAGTCGTGCTGGTGGCCCGCGGCCCACAGCTCCGTACCGTGGTAGCACGCGGCACCACAGCCTACGATCACCCTGGGTCGTGCCCGGTGACGAGTGAGACGGTCTACGACATCGCCTCGATCACCAAGGTCTTCACCGCGACCGTCGCATTGCAACTGATCGAGGCCGGGCAGCTGGCCCTCGATATGCCGGTGGCGCAGGTGTTGCCAGCGATGTGCGACCAGCGCATTCTGGTGCGGCACCTGCTGAACCATACGTCGGGCTTGGCGCTGCGGTTGTCGAGCCTGCGCAGCCTGACGCCGGCGGCATTGGTGGCACAGGTGTGCGAGGCCCGGGCCGCCAACGTGCCTGGGACGGTCGTCGCATATGCCAATGTCAACAGCCTGCTGCTCGGCGAACTGATCTGCCATATCACCGGCGATGCGCTCGATCTGGCGATCCGGCAGCGCGTCTGCGAACCACTGGGCCTGCGCACCACCATGTTCAACCCACCACTGGGCGCCAGCCGTCGGATCGCGCCAACCGAGATCGATGACGCGTGGCGCAGGCGGGTGGTGCACGGCACGGTGCACGACGAGAGCGCCGCAGCGCTCGCGGGGGTGGCCGGACACGCCGGATTGTTCAGCGATGCCACCGACCTGTGGCGGTTCGGGTGCGCCTGGCTGGCCGATGCGGCTGGCAACGATGGCCTGCTCGGATCGGCGATGCGATCGCTGGCGATCACCAACCATTCGCCGATTGGTGCGATGCGCTGCGGGCTGGGCTGGATGCTCGATCGCCCGACGTCGATGGGCCGAGTGCCGGCCGGTACCTATGGCCACACCGGGTTTACGGGTACGTTGATCATCATCGAGCCGCAATCCGGCACCATCGTCGTGATCCTGAGCAATCGAACCTATCCACGACGCGGCGAACCGGCCCACTATGCGGCATTCATTCCGATCATCGAGGCAGCGATCGCGACTGCGTGACCGATCTGGTGCTGTTCGTCTGGCGGTGTATCTGGTGCTGATTCGGGTTGAGACTGCCGAGTGATAGACAAAGGGGTGTGTGATGCAGCCAACACGGATATTGGTAGCGGAAGACAACGAACTGGTGGCGTTGACCCTCCAGGCGCAGTTGACCTCGCTGGGCTATCACGTCGTCGGCGTGGCTGCCGACGGTGCGATAGCCGTGGCGATGGTGCGCGAACTGCAACCCGATGTCGTCCTGATGGATGTGCGGCTGCCGGGCATCGATGGCCCGGAGGCTGCCGGGCAGATCAACGATGACACGCCGCGACCGGTGATCTTTTTGACGGCGTACAGCGATCAGGAGACGGTTCACCGCATCGAGCGATGTGGTGCCTGGGGCTTCCTGCTGAAACCAGTGCAGGCGACCGAGCTCGCGCCCGCGATCGGCATCGCGTTGGCGCGCTTTCACGAAGTACAACAGCTGCGGCAGCGCGTGAACGAACTTGGAGAGACGCTGGAGGCGCGCAAGGCGATCGAGCGGGCCAAGGGGCTGTTGATGCAGCGCCTGTCGTTGAGTGAGCATGATGCCTACGAGTACATTCGTACCCGTGCCCGTGACCGCCGTGTTCGCATGAAGGTCATCGCGGATGAGGTCCTCGCCGGCGAGCAGGCGACGACGGCGTGATCGATTGGCCTTGGTGGCCGGCGGGGCGTGCAGCGCCCGTCAGGGCGCAGCCCCGGTGCCCCACGAGCCGGCACGCCAAGCTGCAACGACGCGGTGGTAGACCGCGATGGTCTGCTGCGCGACGCGCTCCCAGGTCCAGATGCGCTGCACCAACTCGCGTGCGCGTCGAGCCCGCTGCAGCGACCAGTCGGGGTGTGCCAGGACGTGCTCGATGCCCCATGCCAGTGAGTCGCTGTCGTTTGGCGCCACGGTGATGCCGGTGTGATGGGCATC
>CAIQIY010000491.1 GCA_903871975.1 uncultured Chloroflexota bacterium
CTGGAGGATCTGCAGAAGAAGTATGGTCTGGCGTATCTGTTCATCGCCCATGACCTCAGTGTGGTCGAGCACATTGCCGACCGTGTGGCGGTGATGTATGTCGGCTACATTGTCGAGATGGCCTCGACCGAGCGACTGTACGCCATGCCGAAGCATCCGTACACCGAGGCGTTGCTGGCGTCGATTCCCAAGCCGGATCCGCGACGGCGTCACCGCCCGTTGAAGTTGCCCGGCGATGTGCCCAGCCCGGCGAATCCGCCATCGGGGTGCTATTTCCATCCCCGTTGTCGCTATGCCGAGGAGATCTGCAAGATCGAACGCCCGGCGTTGCGCGACATGGGTGATGAGCATTTCGTCGCGTGCCATTTTGCCGACAAGCTCTCGTTGCAGGGGGTCGCTTCCTCCAGCGCGATCCCACTGATCGACGTGCCGCGGCGCCGCGACGTCGCCGCCGACTGACTGCCGAGCAGGCTCGGGCGCATCGCCACCGCGCCCGAGCCCCGCTGCCCCGGTTCGTGGGCGCAGCTGTGGTGTGGCGCTCGCCGCGCCCGGGCTTCTCTGATCGACCGCTCTCGTGCGATGGTGCTCGGCTGCGACCGCATTGCGGCCGTGCCCATGATGTGACGCATCCCGCGACGCTCTGCATCGACGAATCGTACTGATCGTCGTACAATGACGCCGCCCCGATGTCTGCATCGGTGCACGGCGCCAATGTTGAAGGTGGAGAAGAGCGATCGATGGAGCGCATACGCATCGGCATCATCGGATGTGGTGGCATGGCGCGCCACCACGGCCGGATGATCAGCCGGCATGTCCCCGAGGCCGAGATCGTCGGCCTGGCCGAGCCCAACGAGAACAATCTTGCACGGTTCATCAAGGATGTCTTCACTGATCCGACCGATGAGCCGGCCACATTTGCCGACTATCGGCAGATGCTCGCCGAGATCGAGCTGGATGGCGTCATCCTGGTGACCCCGCACAATCAGCATGTCCAGCAGGCGATGGACGCCATCGACCGGGGGCTGCATGTGCTGATCGAGAAACCGATGGTGATCCGGACGGTCGACGCCCAGGCGCTGATCGCACATGCCGCAGCGCATCAGCGCGTGGTCTCGGTGGCATTTCCCGGCCCTTTTACCTGCGAGTTCCAATACATTCGCGCACTGATTGCGTCTGGTGCACTCGGCGAGATCTCGGGCGTGACGGGCGTGTGTGCCCAGCCGTGGATCAACGCAGTGCGTGGCACGTGGCGAACCGTGCCCGAGGTGTCTGGTGGCGGCAATCTGTACGACAGCGGCGCGCACATGTTCAACGCGATGCTGTACCTGACTGGCTGCTCGGCCGAACAGGTGTTCGCACATGTGCAGTACAAGGGCGAACCAGTCGATATCGCCGGAACGATCTCGTTGCGCTTGTCGGGCGGGACACTGGGCAGCGCCTTTGTCAGCGGCGATGCCACGATCTTCGAGCAGGGGATCTACATTCAGGGTACCAGAGGCTCGATCAAGACCAGCATCTATGGTGGTACGCTCGAGTATTGGCAGGACGGCGAGC
>CAIQIY010000492.1 GCA_903871975.1 uncultured Chloroflexota bacterium
CGCATCGAGCGGCTGCGCGATCGTCGCACCATGCGCCGCGAGCTGCGCCGGCGCAATCGCCATCTGATGTTCGGCTTCGCTGGCGACCAGCCGCAGCTGCCGGCAGAGCGCGGCGTGACGCTCAGCCGGCAGCAACGTCCAGATCAGGCCACCGGCGCGTTCCGGTCGCTGCCCAAGCCACGCCGCGAGCAACGGCGCCAGCGCCCGGTCATCGCGCGTCGCAAACGTCAGGTTGGGCACCGGCAGCTCGGCATAGCTCGACACCATGCCGAGCAGCCGGTCACCGTGCCACGCCACCACCACATCACACGCATGGCGCAGCGTCGTGACATTGCTGAGTGGAATGGCATCACGATACGGCTCGCGCGCCAGCCAGTCGGCCAGCTCCACGGCAGCAGCAGCATCGAGTGGTGCACAACGGATCGGCATGGATCACTCCACCGCTGCGAACGCAGCATCCAGGCTGGCGACCGGCCGGAACGACGTGCGGTGCTCGTCGCATCGCCCATGACGCTGCAGGCCACGCTGGTGCTCGGCGGTGCCATAGCCGCGATGGCGCGCAAAGCCATACCCGGGGTAGCAGCGATCGAGCTGCCCGAGGCGCCGATCGCGGGCACACTTCGCCAGAATCGACGCGGCCGCGATCGCCAGGCTCGCGGCATCGCCGCCGACCAGCGCGTGTTGCGGCGCCGGCCAGCGCAGGCTCAACGCATCGATCAGCAGGCACGCCACCGGCCGCGGGCTGCGCAGCAACGCATCGGTCATCGCCAGGCGCGTCGCCGCCACGATGCCGATCTGGTCGATCAGCCACGCAGGAACCTGCCCGATGGACCAGCCGAGTGCCACGTGCTCGATGACACAGCGTGCGCGCTCGCGCCGGGCCGCCGTGAGCTGCTTGGAGTCGTCGATCAGGCCGCTCGCCGCCAGCACCGCGATGCCGGCACGATCGAACGTCGCTGCCGCCGCCACGACCGGGCCAGCCCAGCAGCCACGGCCGACTTCGTCGATGCCGGTGACGCTGGCGGCGCCGGCGTCGAAGCATTGGCGCTCCAGATGGTCATGCGGCGGCATCGGCGGCTCCGGCTACTGTGCCATGCCGGCGTACACCTTGGGCCATGCGACACCTCCTGCGATTGATGCACCAGCTCACCTGCAGCCATCCGCCATCCGCGACGCCCAGTATAGCAGGGTCGGCAATCCCCCCGAGCGGTCGGCGTGAGGTCGCAGGCATCGATCCGGTGGTGGTACCGCGATCGGCATCGAGACGGAGCGCCCGGATCAACGGTGCGAACGTGCGCCAATGGCCGTGCAGCCTCATCCAATGCGGGCAATGCGGGGCGGGGTGGATTGAAGGAATCTGACCTGCACCGTGCGTAGAGCATGAAGGAGGACGTTCAGACGATGCCTTGGGGTAGGGCGCGGTTGGCGACCGGGCGAAGCCAGCACAGCACTCGACATGTGCGCCATGCACGATCGGCACGGGGGACATCCTATGATAGGATACTGCGCCGGGCGTGTGCGCCATGATGCAGTGCACTGCGCCACAACCGGTGTAGTCCGGCCGACGGCAGTGCGGCCGGTGCACGACACCAAGCCCAGACATGATCGCGCGCCCGGGGATCGCAACGTACTCCTGGCGTCAGCAGATGGAGCATACTGCGATGGAGCATGACCGCACGATCGACTTCCGTTATGCGCCGGCCTCGCGCTGGACCGCCATCTGTCGGCCGGATGATCCCAACAAGACGCTCGTCCGCGAAGATGGTGCGCTGCTGTACGGCTTCGACCGGCTCGGCCTGGTATGGCGTTTTGCCCGCGTGATCGAGTTCGGCATCCAGACAGACCAGCGGCCGCTGACCATCACGCAGCATACCGAGAGCGCTCGGGTGCCGGTGGTGGTGACGACGATATGCTATCCGAAGGCCACAC
>CAIQIY010000493.1 GCA_903871975.1 uncultured Chloroflexota bacterium
TATCATTGATCTTGGCGCAAATATTGGACTATTTCATCGACTCCTCGATCTTAAGCGAGTAAATATCGCACAATACATCGCTGTTGAGCCAAATACTGCCAATTTCCAGGCGTTATATTTCAATATCTTCCCGCGAACAAGTGTCATTGCCAAGGCGCTATGG
Organism: uncultured Chloroflexota bacterium; assembly: GCA_903871975.1. Lineage (GTDB taxonomy): Bacteria > Chloroflexota > Chloroflexia > Chloroflexales > Roseiflexaceae > CAIQIY01. The sequence goes on from CAIQIY010000493.1 coordinate 164, forward strand.
GTTCATGATGAAGGTGTATGGTTTTCAACAGGTGATCACAATCATGCAAATCGTGTGAGCTCAAACGGTGATATATTTGTCCCCACAATTACTTTAAAAGACGTTTTGAGTCAAATTGATAATAAACACCCAACTATTTTGAAGATGGATATTGAAGGTGCTGAGTATGATATATTGAAATACTCCAGTGAATTTATCGGCAATATTGCTCTTATATGCATCGAATTTCACAATGTATCGAGTGAATCAGTGCTTTATGACTATATTAATCATCACTTGACTGGATTTGAGTGTGTTCTCGAGAAAAAATCCTCAGATATGTATTTATTGACTGGTAAGCTACGAGATGATAATGTAGAGCGTGTATGACGCCAATCAAACATATTGACATAAAAAGTTGTATCAGTAGCAACTGTGGCAGGCATGGTTCAACAAGTCTGGCATGCCAGTGACGAAGAGCGCACAGCACTGACTGGGTCTGGTTGCGAGTGAATAGAGCAATATCCGTTCTATGCTGCCCGGGAATCCACGAGCCTGGGAAACGACGGTGCGCGATGCTGTATCAGGTCATCGTTACGCTACCCGACCAGGCGGCGCCCAGTCGAGCGATCGGCATCACGTGCTGCCCATCCTCGGGGGGCGAACCTGATGAGCGCAGCATAGAAGCACAGGCCATGCCGAGATTGGCGAGGCCATCGGCATGCATGCCGGCGGTGGCTGAAGTGCCAGGGCACCATGCGCGCTGCATCCCTCCTCGGCGGTGAGCGTAGGTCGAGGCGCGTGTTCGCCGGTCGTGCCGCCGACTTGGCGCGGCGCATGCTGTAACAGGGCCCGGACACACCTGTGCGGGATCGGGGAGCAAGAGAATGGCACGGCCTGGCGGTGCCGGAATGGATAGGTCATGGGTGTAGTGATTGTCTGGGCAGCGCGTCATCGATGGTGGCAGCCATGCGGCTGGTGAGTTTTCGTGGCATCGACGACTTTGCTCATGCCGGTGTACTGGTCGGTGACCATGTGATCGATCTGGCCGCCGCCGCGCCACTCGTCTACGAGGATGCCGTTGGATTGCGTTGGAGCATGCGCGATCTCCTGACGGGGTTGCCCGACGGCGACGGACTCGACGGCGTAGCGCAGATCATCGCCGCAGTACTGGACTACGTCGGTGCCGATGACGCCGACATGCCCTTGCCGGACGACGGTGTGACGATCGGTGGTGCCGAGTTGCTCGTACCGTGCTCGCGCGTGCGGCTGCTGGCGCCGGTGCCGCACCCAGCGAGCCTGCGCGACGGCTACCTGTTCGAGCAGCACGTTGCCGCCACGATGGCGCAGCGTGGGCGTAGCGTCCCGGATGCCTGGTATGAAGCGCCGGTGTTTTATTTCGGCAATCACCACGCCATCCTCGGGCCTGTAGACGATCTTCCGATGCCGCGCACCACGGCACTCGACTACGAGCTTGAGGTGGCCTGTGTCATCGGGCGTGCCGGGCGCGACATCGCCGAGGAAGACGCCTGGGAGCACGTGGCCGGGCTGATGATCATGAACGACTGGAGTGCCCGCGATGTGCAGCGCCGCGAGATGCGCGTCGGCCTTGGCCCGGCCAAGGCAAAGGATTTTGCCACGTCGCTTGGCCCATGGCTGGTCACGCTCGATGCGCTGGAGCCGCATCGGCTCGCCGACGGGCGCCACGATCTGACGATGATCGCGCGTGTGAACGGTGTGGAGCGCTCGCGTGGCAATCTACGTTCGGTGTATCACCCGTTCGAGTCGCTGATCGCCCACGCGTCGCGTGATGCACTGCTGATGCCTGGTGACGTCATCGGCAGCGGCACCGTCGGCGGTGGGTGCCTGCTCGAACTCACCGGCGGCGCCGGCCCGTGGCTGGCAATCGGCGACACCGTCGAGCTCGAGGTGACCGGGCTCGGGGTTTTGCGTACACACATCGTTGCCGCATGAACCGCTCACCGCTCGCCTGGATGCTGCAGCGCCTCGGCTTGGCCCAGCACCCGCCGGGCCGGCGTGAAGCTCGCCGGCGCTGGCTGCTCGGCGCCGTCGGGGCCCTCGTTGGGTGTGTACCGCGCCTGGCCCCCCCTGCGACGCCCAGCCCCACTGCCACGGCGACGCCCAGCCCCACTGCCACGGCGACGCCCAGCCCCACTGCCACGGCGACGCCCAGCCCGGTTCCGCTCCCGCCGATGACCATCACGGGCGAGGCGGCGACGGCACAGCCGCTCGTGCCCTACACCATCACGATCGACACGGCGGGCTGGCGGGGGCTGGGCGAAGTGCGGCTGATCGATGCTCGTGGGTATGTCGTGGCACGCCAGTCATTCCAGAGCGGTGGAGTGCCTGTGCAGGTCATGATCATGCCGGGCGGCGCGCTCGGGCCACAGCGCGTGCTGCTCGACATCGCCGGCATGATCGCTGCCCAGGCCGAGCTATTCACCCTCGACGCGACGACAATGATTCGCACGGACCGGCCCCGATATGATGCGCTGTACCCGGCCATCCGCGCCATGATGGCGCAGTGCGTCCTGGAATACGCGCGTGGCGCCGGCCGCGTACGGGGATATCGCTCACCCGACAATCCGCTCATCTGGTTGCGCGACCATGTCTACCAGGGGCGTGGGTTCCGCTATTTCGAATCCGACGTCACCAGCACATTGGAGGCATTCGCCACGGCGCAGCGTGATGATGGCAGCCTGCCGGATTTTCTCGCTCGACCGGAGATCGGCGTGCTGCGCGA
>CAIQIY010000494.1 GCA_903871975.1 uncultured Chloroflexota bacterium
CACCAGGTTGTCTTCGTCGTCACCCGTCACCGCCGCGACCGCATCGATGCCAACGGCGCCGGCGTCGCGCAGCAGCGTCGGATCACAGCCATCGCCCTCGAGGACCTGCACGTCGGGCAATGCTGCCCGCAGCGCCCGCACCACCACCTCGCGCTTTTCGACGAGCGTCACCTCGTGCCGCCCCTCGCTGACCAGCGAGAGCGCCAGGTTGCGCCCCACTTGCCCGCCGCCGACGATCAGGATCTTCATCGGATCATCGTCTCCAGGACCCCCACAGCGCTCGCGCGCACGGCGACGTGCAGCACGTCGCCCAGCTCGAACGGGACGCCGGGCGTCGGCAGAAAGGCACGCCCACGCCGCACGATCGACACCGGCAGAATCTCGCCAGGCACCGACAGGTCGCGCGGGCAGCGACCGACCAGGCGTGTGCCGATTTCGACTTCGATCAGCTCGACTTCGCCGCCGCCAAATTGGTGTGCCGCCGCCTGAGCATCACCGACGAGCATGCGCTTGATGGTGTGGACTGCCCAGCTCGTCGAACTGATCGTCTGAATCCCCAGCTCGCGATAGATCGTCTCGCGTTGCGGATCGTAGATGCGCGCAACCACATGCGGGATCCGAAACGTGTCACGCGCGACGCTCGCGGCGATGAAATTGCTGTTGTCGCCGTTGGTCACCGCCGCCAGCGCATCGGCATGCTCGGCACCCGCGGCGCGCAGGGCATCGCGATCGAACCCGATGCCGACCTGTGTCGTGCCGCCATAGCCGCGCACCAGCCGTTTGAACGCCAGCGGATCACGATCGATCACCACGACGCGATGCCCCTCGGCATCGAGCACTTGCGCCAGATAGGCACCGACGCGACCACAGCCGATGATGATGACGTGCATCGCTCTACCTGCCTGATGACCGTCGTCAGGATGCCCCGAGGAGCGTCAGGATCAGCGCCTTCTGGACATGCAGGCGGTTTTCCGCCTGATCGAAGACCAGCGACGCCGGGCCATCGATCACGTCGGCGGTGACCTCCTCGCCGCGGTGTGCGGGCAGGCAGTGCAGGAAGCATGCCCCCGGCGCGGCCTGTGCCATCAATCCGGCGTTCACCTGATAGGGCGCAAAGACTGGCCGGCGCCGCGCTGCCTCGTGCTCCTGGCCCATCGATGTCCAGACGTCGGTGTAGACCGCATGTGCCCCCTGGACGGCCTCGGCTGGCGCGTGACCGAGCTCGATCGTGGCATCGCTCTCGCCCGCCAGGCGCCGCGCCCGCTCGAGTATGCCGCCGTCGGGCTGGTAGTCGGGTGGGCAGGCGAGCGCCAGATCGACGCCCAGCAACCCGCCGAGCAAGAGCAGCGAGTGGCAGACGTTGTTGCCGTCGCCGACGTAGGCCAGCCGCAGGCCTTGCAGCCGCCCATAGCGCTCACGCAGGGTGAGCATGTCGGCCAGCGCCTGACATGGGTGCTCGCGGTCGCACAAGGCATTGATCACCGGAACCGTCGCGTGGCGCGCCAGCTCGACGACCGTGCTGTGCCGGAAGACGCGCGCAGCGATGATTTGCACCCAGCGGCTCAGGTTGCGCGCGACATCGGCGACGCTCTCGCGGCCGCCCATGTCGATGTCGTTGGCCGACAGGTAGCTGCCATGGCCGCCGAGTTGGGTCATGCCGGCCTCGAATGCCACACGCGTACGCAGTGAGGGCTTCTCGAAGACCAGCGCCAGTGTCTTGCCGCGCAGTGGTGCATCGGGATGGCCACCCGCATGCCACTCGGCCTTCAGTGCCAGCGCCCGCTCGAGGAGGGCCTCGGCCTCGGCGCGATTCAGATCCTCGATTGAGAGCAGATGACGTAGCATGCCCCTGAGCCTCCGCAACCTGATGCCGCCGCATTCTATCACACCCACCCACGTGCTACAATGCACCGATGAGCGACGAACGACGCTATCGCCTGTATCTCTGTGCCGCCATGCATTGCAGCGCCGCCGGGCGTGCCGCACTTCATCGTGCGCTGGTGCAGCAGATCGCCGCCGCCGGCCTCGACGATGCCACCGAGCTGCGTGACAGCGGCTGCCAGAACCGCTGCGAGGACGCACCAAACCTGACGGTCTGGCCCGGACCGATGCGCTTCCGTCGTCTGCGGCCCGCCGACGTGGCGCGGCTCGTCATCGATCAGCTGCGCAGCGGCATGCCGCCACCCGATTCCGGCACCCCACATTGATTCGCAAGGGAACGCTTGCGAAATATGCTACAATCAGTGCTGTTGGCAGTCACGGTGCTGCCACAACGGTCGGAGCAGCACATGGGATTCTTCTCACGCCTCACCGGCGGCATCGACGAGCGGCGCGTCCTCGCGGCACTGTCGACCGTCCAGGAGCCCGAACTCGGCGGCGATCTCGTCAGCCGGAAGATGATCAAGGATGTCGTCATTCGGGGCGACCGCATCGGTTTTGCCATCGAACTCACCACGCCGGCCTGCCCACTGAAAGACCAGATCCGCGACGAATGCCTTGCCGCGATCGCACGCGACCTTGGCGTACCGGCAGAGCGGGTCGACATCAGTTTCACCGCACAAGTCCGGCCACGGGGCGGGCTGCTCGACAAATCTGCCGTGCCGGGAGTCAGCCACGTCATCGCCGTCTCGGCCGGCAAGGGCGGGGTCGGCAAGTCGACCGTCGCCGTCAATCTGGCGGTCGCCCTGGCGGGCGAAGGTGCGCGCGTCGGATTGCTCGACGCCGACATCTACGGACCATCGATCCCGTTGATGCTGGGCGTCAGGGGGCAACAGCCCGAAGGGACGGTCCTGGCCGACGGGCAGCAAGCGATGGTACCCATCGACGCCCACGGCATCAAGCTGATCTCGGTCGGGTTTCTCGTCGACGAACGGCAGCCGGTGATCTGGCGTGGCCCGATGGTCTCGCAACTCCTGCGGCAATTTCTCTACCAGGTCGCCTGGGCACCCCTCGACTACCTGATCATCGACATGCCGCCGGGCACCGGCGACATCGCGCTGACGCTGACGCAATCGTTGCAGAACGTCGGCCTCACCGGGGCAGTCTCGGTCACCACGCCGCAGGCCGTCGCCACCGCCGATGTCGTCAAGAGCATGGAGATGTTCCGCAAAGTCGATGTGCCGTTGTTGGGCATCATCGAGAACATGGCCTATTTCGTCGCCCCCGACACCGGTGCGCGCTATGACATTTTTGGCAGCGGCGGGGCTGCGCGTCTCGCCGGGCAGCTCAATGTCCCGTTGCTGGGCCAGATTCCGCTGGGCATGGCCATCCGCGAGAGCGGTGACGCCGGGCAGCCGGCCGTCATCGACGCGCGGGCCGACGCCTACGGCGACGCATTCCGCGAGATCGCCCGGCGTCTGGCGGCGCGGGTCAGTGTCATGGAATACGCCTGAGGAGTGAACGATGAACGCTGATGTTCGCCGTGGCACGATCACGCTGTACCAAGCCGATGCGCGCGAGGCGTTGCCGCGCTACGCCGACGATGCCCCGGCGCACGACGCCCACGGCCGGCGCATCGACTACCTGCGGGTCTCGCTGACCGACCGCTGCAACATGCGGTGTGTCTACTGCATGCCCGACATCGGCATGAAGTATCTGCCGCGCCCCGAGCTGCTCACCACCGACGAGCTGTTGCTCGTGCTGCGGGCCGCAGCACGAGCCGGCTTCCGCAAGCTGCGGCTCACCGGTGGCGAGCCGACGCTGCGCCCCGATCTGGTCGACATCGTCCGGCGGGCGCGCGCCATTCCGGGCATCGAGCACATCGCGATGACCACCAACGCATTGCGGCTGGCGCAACTCGCCGGCCCGCTGCGTGCTGCCGGCCTCGACCGGGTGAACATCAGCATCGACACCCTCGACGCCGACGCATTCCGTCGCATGACTCGTGGCGGCGACCTCGCGCGGGTCTGGGCCGGCATCCAGGCCGCCGACGACGCGGGCCTGCTGCCGATCAAGCTGAATGCGGTGATCGTGCGCGGCCTGAACGACCACGAGGTCGAGCGGCTGGCGGCACTCACGCTCGAGCATCGCTGGGAGATGCGCTTCATCGAAGTGATGCCGCTGACCGGCGTCGCCGACGTGGCCAGCGATGGCGTGGTGCGCAGCGACGAGCTGATCGGCCGCCTGACGGCGGCATTCGGCCCGCTCGAGGATCTCGGGCACACTGCCAGCGATTCGGCCACGCGGCGGCGCATTCGCGGCGCGCGCGGCAGCCTGGGGTTCATCAGCTCGGTGAGCGATCCGTTCTGTGCCAGTTGCAACCGCATGCGGCTCACCTCCGACGGCCGGTTGCACCTGTGCCTGCTGCGCGACGACGAACTCGACTTGCGTGCCGCGATTCGCGCCGGCGCCGACGAGGCGGCGATCGAGCAGCGCATTCGCCATGCAGTCGCGATCAAGCCGTGGGGCCACGGGCTGCCCGACGGCGTCTTGCCGACGCTGCGCGGCATGTCGGCGCTCGGCGGCTGACCGGGCTTGCCCCAGTCAGCGACGTCTGCTATAGTACGACTCAGTCTCTCGGCATCCGACACACGTTCGAGGAGGGTTCACCCATGACGACGACTGCGACCCCAACGACGCTCAATCTCACCGTCGCCCCACCGGTGCAGCCGGTGATCGACATCGCCGTGAGCGCCTCGTCGCGCCTGCTGGCGATGATGGGCGAGAAGCAGCTGACCGGCTACGGCCTGCGCGTGTTCGTCTCGGGCGGTGGTTGCTCGGGCCTGCAATACGGCATGACGTTCGACGACGAAGTGCGCGATGGCGACGCGGTGTGGGAGGCGAACGGCCTCAAGGTGATGGTCGATTCCGTCAGCACCCGCTACCTGCGCGGCGCGACGATCAGCTACCAGCAGGACAACATGCTGGCCGGGGCGTTCAAGATCGACAACCCCAACGCGACGTCGGGGTGCGGCTGTGGCCACTCGTTCCGCGCGCGCGGCGATGATGGTGCCGCCGAGGACGATGGCTACGACCGCCCGTCGGGTGGGTGCGGCAGCTGCAGCCACGGCTGATCGGCTCGGTGGTATGGTGGGCGCCGGCGATCCGCTGGCGCCCGCCTTGTCTTGAGGGAGCATGGCCAGCTATCAGGACCTCGGTGCGGCCGACGTCGCTGCGATGATGCGTCGCGGTGATGTGTTGCGCCTGATCGACGTGCGCGAACCCGACGAGCACCGCGTGGCACAGATCGCCGGCGCCGAGCTGTGGCCGCTCAGTCGCGCCCGGGCATGGCTGTCGAATGTGCCGCGCGATACGCTGGTGGTGTTTGTGTGCCACCACGGCATGCGCAGCGCATCAGTCGCGGCCTACTTCGCCGAGCATGACTACACGAATATCGCGAATCTGACCGGCGGCATCGATGCCTGGTCATGCGACGTCGACCCTGCGGTGCCGCGCTACTGATGTCGCCACTGCTGCACGGCGTCGCGTTGTTCAACCAGGGCGAATGGTGGCATGCCCACGAGGCGTGGGAGCCTGCCTGGCTCGTGGCGCGCGAGCCTGAGCGCACGCGCTATCGCGGGCTCATCCAGGTGGCGGCGGCGCTGGTACACTGGCAACGCGGCAACCCACGTGGCCTGTGGCGCAACTATGCCAAGGCCCGGCCACAGCTGATCGCCGTCGAGGATGTGCCGACGATCATCGCACTGCGGCGGCTGCGCCGCGAGATGGATCGGTTCGTGATCACCGGCGCCACACCACCACCACAGATTGTCGTGCCGGGAGGTGCCGATGCGACGTGATGCGCTTGCGGTGCTCGGCTGCACGGCGTGTGCCGGCGCACTCGTGACCGACACCGACGCTGCCGAGCTCGATGATGGAACAGTGCGGTGTGTCGCGTGCGCCACGCACTACCCCGTGCGTGGCGGCGTGCTCGACCTGCTCGGTGCACCACGGCCGGCCACCGCGGCGCACTGGGTGAACGAGCTGCGCCTCACGGCCTGGGCGTACGAGCGTACGTGGCGGCCGCACGCCCTGAGTATACTGAGCGGCGAGCCGTTCGGCGAAGCGCGCGAGTCGGCGCTGCTCACCGCGGCGCTCGCCGATGCGCCCGCCGGTGCATTCGTCGACCTGGCGTGCAGTAGTGGGCGCTACGCCCGGGTACTCGCCGGCATGGCGCCACAGCGCACGGTGATCGGCATCGATTGTTCGGCCGCGATGCTCGCCGAGGCACAGCGCCGCGCCCGCAGCGCACGCCTGCCGATCAGCTATGTCCGGGCCGACGCGCTCGCGCTGCCGCTGCAACCAGCTGCTGCCGCGGCGGTCGTGATGGGTGGATCGCTCAACGAGATCGCCGATGTGCCTGGCGCGCTGGCGGCGATGGCCCGCAGCGCTGCGCCGGGCGCGGCCTTCTTCCTGATGACGCTGCTCGTGGCGCGCAGCACCGCCGGCAGGCTGCTGCAGCACATGATGCGGCCCGGTGGGCTGCACTTCTTCGATGACGCCACGCTGGTCGCGCAGATCGACCATGCCGGCTTCGACATCACGGATCACCGCGTTCACCGCAGTGTCGCACTCATCAGCGGTCGACGGCGTGCTGCAAGCAACACGGGAGCATGAGATGGCCCGCGCAGCACTCCTCCTGATCGGCGGCGACGACGGTCTGCTGCAGCTGACGGCGCCAGGCGCGGGCGAGCGCTGGCTGCGCACGGCGGTACGGCTGCTGGAGCCACCGATCAGCAGCATCTGGCTCGATCGGCACGATCCACTGGTATGCGCCGCCGGCGGGCCCACTGGCGGCTGGGTGAGCGCCGATGGCGGGAACACCTGGTGCCCATTCACCGACGCACCAGTCCGATGCATCATCGGCTGGCCAGCACCGGAGCGCCGGATCATCGCACACCTGGCAGACGGCTCGTGTCTCGAGGTCGCCGCAGGGAGCGGCGCGGTCACGGCGCTCGGCAGCATCGGTGGCCTGCTCGCTGTAGGCACCGCCGGCCCGCTCGGCATCGACGCCATCGCAGTTGCGCATCACACGGGCGGGAGCGGCTGGACCACCACGCCCGCTGCACTCCCCAGCATGCCGCGGGCAGCGATCGGCACGCCGCGCGGGCCATGGACGCTGACCGATGCGGCGGTCTGGTCCTGGCGCGATGCACATTGGGTACACTATGCGGCCTGCCCCGATGCCCATCTGCTGGCAGTGCTCGACGGTCCCCCTGCTCTCGTGGTGATTGCCGGTGACGCACTCTGGCGCATCGCCGAAGACGGGGCGCCCGACAGAGTCGCAGCAACGCCCGACGGCAGCCGGTTTCGCGCGCTCCAGGCTGTCCCGTATCACCCCGACACCCTCGTCGCGGCCACTGCCAGCCACGTCCTCTGGTCGCGTGATCGCGGCACGAGCTGGATCACGCTTCGCGATGATCTGACCGGCATTCGTGCCCTGGCGAGCGCTCGCCTCGCGTGAGCCCGCTTCACCCACAACCCTGGCCGCGCCGTGGGGCGTGGCTCCACGGGGAGCGGTGGTGTCGCCCCGCGACACGCCCGCTCCCGCGCGCCCTGGCGCTGCTGTGCAATATCTTGACACTGATTGTGCAACGTGCTACACTGCATGTACGGTCAGCCAGGCCCGACAGCGGAGCGTAACTCTGTGGCACAGCCCATAACGTTCCTGCAACTCACCACCACACCGATCTACAACACCCGGGCCGTCGCGCGTGAGACCGGGGTACCCCCCGACACGTTCCGTGCCTGGGAGCGGCGTTACGGTGTACCGCGCCCCGAGCGCACCGCCGGCGGGCACCGGCTATATTCCGAGCGCGACATCGCCATCATCCGCTGGCTACGCGACCGCACCGCAGAAGGGATGAACATCAGCCACGCGGTGATGCTGCTGACCAGTGCGCTGGAAGAGCGTGTCGCACCAGTCGCCGAAGAGACGCGCGGCGTCGCGCACCTCGTCGACGAGCTCGTCGAACGACTGATCGTCTTCGACGGACCGCGTGCCGAGTTGTTGGTCAGCGAGGCGTTTGCGCTGTATCCGTTCGAGCGGGTCCTGCTCGACATCATACAACCGACGATGGTCGAAGTCGGCGAGCGTTGGCATCGGGGCGAGATCAACGTGGCTGCCGAGCACTTTGCCACCGAATTCGTGAGGCGCAAGCTCGCCGGTCTACTGAACGTGTTCGAGAACAGTGCACAACGCGAGACGATCGTCGTCGCCTGTGCGCCAGGCGAGCTGCACGACATCGGCCTGCTGTTCTCGAGCCTGTTCCTGGTACGGCGAGGCTGGCACGTCGTCTATCTGGGGCCGCAGGTACCGCTGCCCGACCTGTTGGCGACGGTGCAATCGGTACGGCCGGCGCTCGTATGTGTCTCGGCCACGACCATCGAGACGGCGCTGGAGGCACTGGAAGTCGCGCGTGCGGTGACATCGAGCTTCCCGCAGGTACACTTTGGCTATGGCGGCCGAGTGTTCAACCTCAATCCCGAAGTACGCCAGCAGATGCCGGGGGTGTTCCTCGGGGCCGACGGCCGCAGCCTGATCAGCACCGTCAGCGCGTTGTTCGCGCGCCCACCAGTCGCCAGCCATGAGTCGCCGAACTGAGCGAGCGTTGGCACACCGCCTGCATGCGCCGCCCGTGTGCGAATGGGGTATAATGAGACATCAGCCGCCCCATTGCCGCACCCGAGGCGGAAGGAGCCGCGCGTGTCGCTCAGCCAATCACGACGTCTGATCATCCGAGCATTCGCCGAACGTGAGGTTCCGGCGGGCGAGGCTGCAGCCTTGTTGGCGCAGGTGCGCGTCCGCGCGGGCCACGACCTGCAGCGCGAGTATCACCCGCCCCGCAGCGACGAGCCGGCGGTCGCGCTCGACCAAGCCTACCTGCAATGCCGCGCGCTCACGCGGCAGCACTCGCGCAGTTTTTACGTCAGCTCCGGCCTGTTGCCACGCGAGAAGCGCCGCAGTGTCCGTGCGCTGTACGCCTTCTGCCGCACCAGCGACGATCTGGTCGATCGTGCTGGCGGCGACCCGGTCGACGCATTGGCCCACTGGGTCGCGCTGGTGCATGCTGCCCACCCCCCCGCTCACGATCCGGTGCTGGTGGCATGGCACGACACGGTGCAGCGGCATGGCATCGCCCGCGAGCTCGTCGACGAACTCCTGGCCGGCATCGCGATGGATCTCACCGTCGATCGCTACGAAACCTTCGACCGGCTGTGGCTCTACTGCTACCGGGTCGCATCCGTCGTCGGATTGTTGTCGATGCAGATCATCGGCTACTACGAAGGTGCGACTGAGTACGCAGTGAAGCTCGGGGTCGCGCTGCAGCTCACCAACATCCTGCGCGACGTCGGCGAGGATGCCGCGCGCGGCCGGGTGTACCTGCCACTGGAGGATCTGGCGCAGTTTGGGCTGAGCGATCGCGACATCCTGCACGGTGTGCGCGACCAGCGTTTCCGTGCCCTGATGCAATTCGAAATCGCGCGTGCGCACCGGCTCTACGACGAATCGCGCCCGGGGATCGCGCTGCTCGACCCGGACGGTCGGCTGGCGATCGCTGCGGCGAGCGACATCTATCGCGGGATTCTGGGCCGGATCGAAGCCAACGACTACGATGTCTTCGGGCGGCGGGCGTACGTGCCGTTGCGCCAGAAGCTCTGGATCGTGGCACGATTGTGGCCGCAGTATCAACGGCGGGGTCGCCCATGAGCAACCAATCCGCAGCAGCATCGCAGTGGCCACAGTGGCCGTGGGTCGCCACGATGGTGATCCTGTTCCTCGGCCCGCTGGCCGTGCCGGCATTCCTGGCGAGCGGCAGCGTTCCGCTGATGCGGCTCGGCGGGTTTGCCCACGACATCCTCAGCACGGCGATCTGCCCAACCCCCGCGCGCTCGTACTGGTTGTTCGGCGAGCCGATGGGGGTCTGTGCCCGCTGCTGGGGCGCGACCATCGGCCTATGGCTGGCGTGGGCCATCGCCCGCCGCGGCAGCGCGCTGCTCGGACCGTTCCTCGCGCTGCACTGGCTACCGCGCCTCGGCACCGCCTCGCTGCCATTCTGGCTCTGGATTTTCGAGATCGTACGGCTGCCGGCGGCACCGCTCGAGCTACTCGTGGTGAACGGCATGCTGGCCGGCTGCAGCGCCGGGCTGTACATCGCCTCGATCTGGCCGGGCATGCTGACGGTGCGCGACGGCACAGCGGGGGCACGATGACGGCCCGGCGCATCTGTGTCAGTGGCGCGACCGGCCTGATCGGGCGCGCGCTCTGCGCCACGCTGATCGCGCGCGGCGATGACGTGATCGTCCTGACGCGTGAGCCGGCCGCGGCGGCGCGGCGCGTGCCGGGTGCCCGCGAGTATCTGGCATGGCAACCAGCCGACGACGGCCCATGGGCCGAAGCCGTCGCCACGAGCGACGCAGTCGTCCATCTCGCCGGCGCCTCGATCGCCGGGCAGCGCTGGAGCGCCGCCTACCAGCGCGAGATCCGCGACAGCCGGGTCATCGGCACGCGTGGCATCGCCGCCGCAGTGGCGCGTGGCCAGCGTGCCAGCGTCCTCGTCAGTGCCTCGGGGGTCGATTACTACGGCGACTGTGGCGACCGCATCATCGACGAGCGCAGCCCGGCGGGGCGTGGCTTCCTGCCCGATGTCTGCGTCGCCTGGGAAGCCGAGGCCGTGCGGGCGCGCACCACCGACACCCGCGTCTGCGTCATCCGCACCGGCATCGTCCTCGATCGCCACGAGGGCGCACTGGCGCGCCTGCTGCTGCCGTACCAGCTGGGGCTCGGCGGGCCGGTGCTGCCCGGCACGCAATGGTGGTCATGGATTCACCGCGACGATGTCGTCGGAATCCTGCTGCTCGCGTTGGATGACGCGCGGGCCGACGGGCCGCTGAACGCGACTGCGCCACATCCGGTGCGCAACCGCGAGTTCAGCGACACGCTCGCACGGGTGTTGCGGCGGCCGGCATTGCTGCCACTGCCAGGATTCGCCGCGCGGCTGGTGCTCGGGGCGATGGCGCGCCCACTGTTGATCGAAAAGCAGCGTGCGCTGCCACACGCCGCAGAGGCGCTCGGGTACACCTTCCGCC
>CAIQIY010000495.1 GCA_903871975.1 uncultured Chloroflexota bacterium
GTGCCGATTGACCACACCACGTGTACGCGACTGGCTGCCGCCATCGGCCAGTGCCGCATGGCGTCGGTCACGACACTACCGCAGCAGCCGGGTGGTGTCAAGCACGTGCTGCGGCCGCTCAAGGCTGATGCGGTGCGTCGCGTGTTCGCTGGTGGCCGCCGAGCCTGCATTCCTGGCCCCGCGGGGGTTGTACTGCGCACTCGCACGTTGTGGTTGGATGTCGGCGCTGCGGGTCGCAACGATCCGCCCCGCACCCACGCTGCAGCAGCGAGCATTGCGTCGGTGCAACACTCGCGGTTCTGCGCGCTCCGTCATGACGATACGTCGTGCGCAGCATACCGCGCGAGGTTGCCGTCGTAGGCGATGCCAGCCCGCGGCCAGTGTGGTTGTTTGTCGATCAAATGGATTACCCGCGCCAGGATGCTGTTCATCGTTGTATTGTGTGGTATGGCACCAGAATGGCTCGACGAATCATCACACGTGATTAACGTGAATCAACTGGCGTGTCTATGCGAGTACATCGTATGTGATTCAACCATGGCCCACACTGCTTGACAAGCGCCACATGATGCTGTACCATGATTCACATGACGACGCGACATGAGTGCCCGTCAGCATGGAAGGTTGTCTTCACTGTGTTCGATTGTTCCGCAGAATCGCGTTCGTCCGACATGCGTGATTCAATGTAAATGTGTGATATCGGCGCTCTAAATGCAGATTGCTCGATTGGATCAACCGTTCATTGCTGAATTATCAATCATTTGCCGCCAGTAACGTACGATGATCGTTTGGTATTGAGCATTGTTCTATCAATATGGAGATGTTCATGGAGAATATTTCATCCAAGCATCTTGTTTGCATTGAAGGTAAATTATATTCGCACGCTCGCGCTCACATGGTTTTTCGACGAGTATGCCAGCTTTATGACTCAATGAATCGAAAGTTTGCTTTATTGCGACTCATTGATATTGCATTTGCACGATACCAGCTTGGTGAGGATTTTATCGCACAATCACTTGTAAATTATCGATTAGCAACGTATACTGCAGGAAAATACACAATTGATGACATGACCCTGGCGATGGTCCGTGAGCTGGATCGCCAGTACGACTTGCACGGACACCTGCGCCAGTACATCGTTCATCGCCAGGACATCCGTCACGAACTGGCATTTCCGTTTGCCATCGTGGCTGCGGCACCAGCCATCGCACACGGCGATGCGGTGTCGGCGGATCCAGCCGTCGCGGAAGAGCCAGTCCTCCCGTCCAGGATTCAGGCATTTCTGCGCTCACTGTGACGATGACGCCCAGAAGCCCCCACATGGCAGGCCGCAGCGTACGATCACGGATCATGCAACCCAACCACACGGCGCACGCCGATCTGGCGGCAGGCGGCCAAGCCACTCGGCCACGGCGGGCGGTGCACCACCACGCGATCTGACGCCAGCCGCCGGCGATGGGAGTACGGGCACCGGCAGTCTGTTGTCGGCCAGGGCAATGCGACCACCAGCACACGACGGGCAGGCGCAGTACCCACAGCACCGGCGTTGACTGCAGTTGCGTCGGCGGCTATACTGGGCGCAAACGAGGCGGCACCACGACGCGACCGCACAACAGGCGCAACTCATGCCACCACCGTCATCGCGCCATCTCGTCCGGCTGGTGTGCAGCGTTGCACTCCTGCTCGGGGCCCCGGCGATGCCAGCGCACGCGACCGACCCGCTGCCATCGTTGATCGTCGTCGCGCGATCGCGGCTAGCCACGCCCGACGCCTTCTTTCCGGCCGAGCGCGGCCCGGCCGGGCACCTGACCGCCGGAATGCTCCGTGTTGCGCCAGGATCGCAGCTACTGCGCCGCGCCCCCGACGGCACCGTCACCGTCCTGATCGACACCGCCGCACCTGCCGGCGACCCACGCAATCCGCTCGGCCTGGTCGACCTGCAGTCGCCCGATGTCTCGTTCGACGCACGCCGCGTCGTGCTCGCCGGCACCACCGGGCCGCGAGCCGCAGAGGCGTGGCGCGTGAACTGGCGGCTGTACGAATACGACCTGGAACGCGCCACACTCCGTCAGTTGACCTTCGACGACCGCACAGCAAGCATCCCCGCTGGTCCGGCGAATCTGACAGCCTACGCCGGCTACGATGATGTGTTTCCGGCCTATCTCGCCGATGGCCGGATCGTCTTCAGCTCGTCGCGCTATCCGGCGCGCTCGCCGTACGATGGCCGGCCGGCGTTCAACCTGTACCTGCTCGCGCCCGACGGCGGCCCACCACGGCGCATCACCAGCGAACGCAGCGCCGCGCTGCACGCCACGCCGCTGCCCGACGGCCGGATCCTGTTCAGTCGCTGGTGGGTCAACTTCAACCAGCCGGCCGAACGCGACATCTACAATCGCATCGACAACGGCCCCGGCGCCGAGATCGCCCGCGACGCCAGCGGTGCGCCAATCACCGTGCGTCGGCGCGTCACGCTGCGCGAGACGGTCGTAGTGACTGCCACGCCGGCGCCGCCGACCGCCACCGCGCGGCCGACGATCTGGCCGACGGCGCGCCCAGCCGAACTACGGCTCACGCCGCTCCCCACTGCGACGCGCCCAGCACCCGTGCCGACGCCACCGCCACTGATCCGCGAGCGCAGCACCGTCGTCACCGAACCGCTGCGCGGCACGCGCCTCGCCGATGGCACATTCATCTTCGCCAACGAAGACGCCTCGTTCCGCCCGGCGCGCGGGCTGCTGAGCGACGGCAGCCCGATTCGTGATGCGCCGAACACCTGGCACCTGATGGTGATCGCCGCCGACGGCACCGGCCTCGCGCGCTTCGCCTGGACGCCACGCTTCCCCTCGGCGTTGGCGCGTGACGATGGCAACGACACGTTCAACGCCGCCGAACCGGCGCTGGTGTTCGATGGAGCGCGCATGCTGGTGGCCTACACCACACAGCGCGACGGCACCATGGCCCACACCACGCGGGGCACCGGCGTACGCGTCGCGCTGCCCGGCATCGCCTACGCTGCCGTGAATACGACCGAGTCGGTCGCTGGCCACCGCTGGGATGCTGCCGGTGCGCTCGACCCGCCCTATGCCCTGGCGCCCGCCGGGCTCCCCGACGGACGCCTGATCGTGTCGCATACCGCGGCGCAGCGATTGGCCGAGCGCGATGCCAGCTGGCGTGTCGGTGGCGCGGCACCCGGCCGTACGCTGCCGCTCCAGACCGGGCCATGGCGCTACGAACTGCGGGTGATGCGCCCCGACGGCAGCGATGCCAGCACCGTGCCGATGGCGGGCATCGGCGACGCATTCGACCTGATGGACGCCACGCCGCTGGTGCCGCGGCCGGTCGGCGAGGGAGACAGCCGGTGGCAGTTGCCGCCGCCCGATGCCTACCCGCCGGCCGCCGACGATCCCGCCGCATGGAACGTGCCGCGCGGCCTGCGCGACAGTGCGGGCCAGCCCGCCTATCCCTGGGCGCGGCGCGCCATCGGCGAGATCGCATTGACGACGCTCGAAAATGTCAACGTGTACGCCAACCCGCCACTCGAACTGCCGTACATCAACGATTCACCGCCGCTGGGCAGCGTGGCATTCGCCGACATCTACATCGACGCCAATCAGTTCGGTGGCGCCACGCCACGCGCCGACCAGCCCGACGACCAGGTGCGCGCGGTTCGCTGGCTCACCGTGCCGGTCGACGCACAGGGGCGCTTCGTGGCGGCGGCACCTGCCGACACGCCACTGTTCATCGTGCTGCGCGATCGCGATGGCCGCATCGTGCGCGGTGGCGCCCGTGGCAGCCTGGCGATCGCCCAGGGCAATACACCGGGGCGTGCCGGTGAGCACCTGCGGTGCGTCGGCTGCCACCTCGGCCACGCCAGCGGCTCGCTCCCGCCACATGGCCCGGCCACCTACGGCTGGACGAATGTCGCCGGCCTGGCCGAGGTGACGGCGGGCGGTGCAGCGCTGCTCACCGACCGGCGGGGCGTCGTGCCCGGGCCGTCGGGAGCCTTCTACGACACCAGTGCCCCCTGGCGCGGCGCGCCGGGTGATGTGCTCGCATTGCGCTGGCGCCAACCGATCGCGGTGCGTGAAGTACGCCTGAGTGGCGCACAGCCTGGGATGTTCGGCCTCGCCGACGATCTGCAGGTACGCGCAGTGTTCAGCGCCACCCTCGGCGGCGTCACGCTCGCCAATGCTGCCCGCGACCTCGGCGTGGTCGCCCCGCTGAGCGCTGGCGGCACGCGCGTGCGCTTCGACCCACCGCTGGTGCTCGACCAGATCAGGCTGGCGCTTGAGCCACTCGCCGGCACCACCGTCGCACTCGACGAGATCGAGGTGATCGGGCAGGGGGCCAGCCTCGCGGCGCTCACCGGCCAGCCCAACGAGGTGATGCTGCCGCTGGTGGTGCGCTGAGCGCCCGGGGGTGCCACCAACGTCACTGGCTAGCGCGCACGAGACGAAATCCGACCAGGTTCAGGCGCTGCAACGGCTGTCCGGTCGAGTCGCAGCGCACCGTGTTGGCTTCGTTGTAGAACGACCCACCACGCACCTGGTTGGTGCCGTCGTCGACCCATTCCCACACGTTGCCCGACATGTCGAGCACGCCGAATGGGCTCGCGCCGGCGGGCAAGCTGCCGACCGGCAGCGTGTCGCCGTGATCCTTGTCATCGGGCGTTGGGTCACGGGCTGGGTCCCAATGATTCGAGAGTTCGGGGCTGGCCGCCGCATTGCCCCACGGAAAACTACGGCCGTCGTCGCCACGGCATGCGCGCAGCCACTGCGCAGCACTTGGCAGCATGGCGCCACGCCAGGCGGCATAGACCCGTGCCTGCTCGCGGGTGACCCAGAGCACCGGATGGTCGGCGTACACCGGATCATTCCAGCGTACCTCGAAGTATTTGCGGCGCTCTTCTTCGCCACCCGCGGGGAACGGCTGGACGTACGGCACCTCGCAGGCGCCGGCCGCGACGCACGCGGCATACTGGGCATTGGTGACCTCGGTGCGCATGATGCGGAATGCGGCGAGCCCGCCGCCGGCGGGAATGTCGATCCACTCGCCGGCAGCATCGGTGGCGAGCTGGGCGGCGCTGGGCTGCGCTGCCGGCGCGGGTGCTGCGGCCGTCGGCGTCGCAAGGGTGACCGCTGGTGCCGCGGTCGGCGCCAACACGATGGCGGTCGGCGCCGGCGCGACCGTGGGGAACGGCACCGGCGTCGCGGTCGAGAGCGTCGCTGGCGCTGCCGTCGGCAGCCGGGTGCCATCGAGGCGGGGCGTCGGCGCCAGGGGAGTCACCGTGGCGTCGAGCGCTGCGCCATCCCCTGTCAAGGCCGCTCTGCTGGTCAACGCGATCGTCGCAGCGCTCACCAGCAGCACGACGATGGTCACAGCGGCGAGCACGATGCGCGTGAGTGGCCTGGCTCGCGGGGCAGCCCGGTCAGCGTTGCCGGCGAGCAGCAAGCGGCGAAACTCGGCCACGTTGGCGGGGCGGTCGTCGCTGGCGACTGCCATACCGCGCCGGATGGCCTCGCTCAGCGTCGCGCTGACGTCGGGTCGGAGTTGCCGCACGGTGGGCAGCGGGTCGGGCGTGCGGCCTTCACGTGCCTCGGCCGAATACGCTGGCGCCTGACCGGTGGCCAACGTGTAGAGCAGTGCCGCCAGGCCGTACACGTCGGTGCGCGCGTCGCTGCGACCGGTGCCGGGGCGCATCTGCTCGATCGGCGCGTAGGCGTAGGTGCCACCCAGCCGGCTGGCGCCGGTGAGGCCGTCGCCGTGCTTCATCAGGCCGAAGTCGACCAGACAGCACTCGCCGTCGGCGGTGAGCCGAACGTTGGCCGGCTTGACGTCGCGGTGATAAATCGGTGGCTGTCGGGTGTGCAGGTATTCGAGCGCCGCACACAGTTGCAGCGCAAACCCGATCACTTGTGCGTCGGATAGTGCACCGCGACGATCGATGAGCTCGGCCAGGTTCTGCCCGGCGAGGTATTGCATCACCAGATAGCCGGATCGACCATGGGAGAATGCGTCGTAATACCGCGGCAGGTTGCCGTGTTCGATGGACCGAAGAGTCTCGTATTCACGCAGGAACAACTCGGTGTCGCGCGCGTCCTTGGATTCCTTGATGGCGACATCAATACCATCGGCGATGCGGGTCGCGTGATAGACAATGCCGAAGCCGCCCCCGCCGATGATGTCGCGGATGCGGTATCGTTGTGTCGGTCCTTCGATGACGTCGTCGGGTCGAAGCATCGTCGTCACCCCTGTCGATGCAGCTGGTCGGCCCCGAGAGCCGGAACCCCCATCATCCTATCACAGAACGTGGCGACCAACAGCAGAATCGTGACCACAATCGCGTAGTGCTGGATTGCGCGCGCTCAGGGAGCAGCAGCGTCTGTCGCGTTCCCCGATGACATGGTGACGGGCACTGCGGGCGAGGGCGGTACCCGAAGGCTACTGGCCAGGCCGGGTTGCCGGGCGGGTTGCGATGCGCAGATTCCGGCGGCGGTGCGACAGCCGGCCACGATACCCCACCCGCGACCGGGATTGCCCGCGACGCGGGGCTGCGCTACAATGCGCGGCGCTGCCTTCCGAGGGGGATTCGTGCCTTGGCGTACAACGTCCTGATGATCGCACCGACGAGTTTCTTCGCCGATTACGGCTGCCATGTACGGATCTGGGAAGAGATTCAGGCCCTGCAGCACCTGGGGCATGCGGTGACGCTGGCCACGTACCACAATGGCGACGACGTGCCGGGCGTGCGCATCCATCGTTCGTGGGATGTGCCGTGGCTCAAGCGGGCGATGGTTGGGTCATCGCGCCACAAGCTCTACCTCGATGCGGCGCTGTCGTGGCGCAGCCTGCGCGTGGCACTGGCGCTGCGGCCGACGCTGATCCACGCCCATCTGCACGAAGGCGCGTTGATCGGCGCGGTGCTCAAGCGCCTGCTCGGCGTGCCACTGATCTTCGACTACCAGGGCAGTCTGACCAGCGAGATGCTGGATCATCGCTTTCTCGCACCCGACAGCCGGCTCCTGCCGTGGTGGCGCGCACTGGAGCGCACCATCGATCGTGCCGCCGACCGGCTGATCACGTCGAATGCCAACGCGGCAACGCTGCTGCATCACGCGGGCGATCGCCATGCCGCGCGCATCCGTACCGTGATCGACAGCGTGAACACCACACGGTTCCGGCCATTCGACGGCTCGCCGGCGTGGCAGGCGCAGCGTGTGGCGTTGCGCGAGCAACTGGGCATCCCGCAGGACCGGCGGATCGTCATCTATATTGGCCTGCTCGCGCCGTATCAGGGCACCAACAAGCTGATCGAGGCCGCTGCACTCCTGGCGCCACACTACCCGGATGTCCACTTTTTGATCATGGGGTACCCCGATCCGGCGAGTTACCGGGCCTACGCCGCCACGCTCGGCATCGCCGATCGGGTGACGCTGCCCGGCCGCATTTATTACCGTGACCTGCACAGCTACCTGGCGCTCGGCGAGGTGGCGGTGGCGCCGAAGATGAGCCTGACCGAGGGTAGCGGCAAGATCCCCAACTACATGGCACTCGGCCTGCCGGTTGTCACCTTCGACACCCCGGTCAGCCGTGAGTTTCTTGGCCCGCTGGGCATCTATGCGGCGTATGGCAGCACCGAGGACCTGGCGCGCCGGATCGCCGATGCGCTCGACCGGCCGGCATGGGCCGCCGCGCTGGGCCAGCAGGGGCGCGAGCGCGCTGTCGCCGCATTCTCGTGGCAGGCGGCCGCCCGTCAGATCGAGGCGATCTACGCCGAGGCGCTCACCGAGGCAGCCCATCGCTGAGCTGCACCACGCCCCGCGGCACGCTGCAGCCGCACGCCGGCGCAACCACGCGGCACATCAGCGCGGCACATCCTCGGCATGATTGGCCGCCTGCGCCGCCAGGACACGCAGACGACGCGCGGTCACCGCATCGTTGGCCGCCTGCGCCGCCTGCATCATCATCCCGGCGGTCGTCTGAATGCGCAAAAGCCCTTGCCGGTCACCGGCGAGCCGGTATTCGGCGATCAGCCGCTCGAAGTATCCGATCATTGCTTCGACTGTCACCATCACTGCCTCGTTTGTTCGGTCATGGATTGCGGGTCACAAGCCGCCGCGACGACCGCCTGCACCAGCGAATCGGGGACATCGGCGTGTACCGCGGCGCTGCCGATGGCATGCGGCAAGACCCAGCGAACACGACCAGCCTGGACTTTCTTGTCGCGCAGGGTGCGGTCGAGCAAGGCCGCGGCGGTCATGCCGGCGGGTATGCTGGTGCCGAGGCCGAGCTGCCGGAGCAACGCCCGCTGTCGGGCGACATCGCCGGCGGTGAAGCAGCCCAGGCGTTCGGCGATCTGTGCTTCGAGATCCATGCCGATGGCGACCGCCTCGCCGTGCAGCAGCGTGCCATAGCCGGCCTCGGCCTCGATCGCGTGGCCGAGCGTGTGGCCATAGTTCAGCAGCATGCGCTCGCCGGTCTCGCGCTCATCGAGGTTGACCACATCGACCTTGACGGCCACCGCCCGGCGCAGCAGCGCGCTGCACGCCGGCTCGTCGGGCAGCATGGCACCATCGAGGCGTTCCAGCCACGCGAACAGGCCAGCGTCGCGGATGACGCCATGCTTGACGACTTCGGCCCAGCCCGCGCTGCGCTCACGCATCGGCAACGTCGCCAGCGTCGTCGTGTCGGCGAGCACCAGCCGCGGTTGGTGGAATGCACCGATCAGGTTCTTGCCGAGCGCATGGTTGATACCGGTCTTGCCGCCGATGGCGCTGTCGACCATGGCCTGGAGGTTCGTGGGTAGCTGTACCAGAGACACGCCACGCAGCACCGTCGCGGCGACAAAACCGGCGAGGTCGCCGATCACGCCGCCGCCGAGCGCCAGGATGGCATCGCGGCGCTCGATGCCACCAGCGAGCAGCCAATCGTAGAGCTGCGCCGCCACCGCCAGGTCCTTGCTGTGTTCGCCCATCGGCACCTGATACAGCGTCGCGTGGCGGCCGGCGCGCTGCAATGCCGCGAGCACCCGGTCGCCGTAGAGCCGTGCCACCTGCGGATCGCTCACCAGCCACAGCCGGCCCACGACGCCCTGCGCTGCCAGCTGGTCGGCCAGCTCGTCGAGCAAGGCCGGCCCGATGAGCACATCATACGCGCCGCCCGGAGTCGTCACCCGCAGCGGTTCATGGATCATCATGGTGCCTCCAGTGTGCCATCAGCGAGCAGCAGCGCGCTGATCCGCACGCAGACCGCCGCCACATCCAGGCCAGCGGTAGCCACCGTGTGCGTCGCCACCGCGCGATACCACGGCGCACGCTGCGCCCGCTGTGCCACCAGCCGCGCCAGCGGATCGGGCCCTGCCAGCAGCGGCCGCGCCTCGTCGTGGGCGCGCAGCCGCGCCAGCAACAGCTCGGCCGGCGCGTCGAGCCAGACCGTCGCCACGGTGCGTAGCCGTCGCCGATTATCCTCGCGCACCACAATACCACCGCCGGTCGCGATGACTGCCGGCGGATCGGCGAGCGCCGCGGCCAGCGCGGCCGCCTCGTACTCGCGAAACGCATCCTCGCCGGATTCGGCGAAGATCGTGGCGATATCACGGCCGGCGGCCGCCACCACCAACGCATCGGTATCGCGCAGCGGCGCTCCCAGCTGCCGGGCCAGCGCGCGCGCCACACTCGATTTGCCCGATCCGCTCAGCCCGACCAGCGCGATCGCCCGATTGATCTGCATCGACACCCCACCGCCGCTGACACTGGGTCCATCCTACCACTATAATGGCACAGATTCGCAGCAGCAAAGGGGGGCATGATGCCGATCGACCGCGCACTCCTCGTTGGCGCCGGCGGCATGGGACGCAACTGGGCGCGCAATCTCAGCGAGTACGACGATGTTCAGCTGGCCGGATGGATCGACATTCGCCCCGGCGTCGCCGCCGCCGCCGCCGCCGAACTCGGCCTGGCGGTGCCATACACCGGAACCGATCTGGCCGCCGCGCTCGCCGAGCTGCGCCCCGACTTCGTCGTCGACGTGACGACGCCCGAATCGCATCATGCGGTGACCTGCACGGCGCTGGCCGCCGGTGTCCCGGTGCTGGGCGAAAAGCCGATGGCCAGCTCGCTGGCCGAGGCGCGTGCGATGGTCGCCGCGGCCGAACAGGCTGGCCTGCTGTACATGGTCAGCCAGAGCCGGCGCTATGACGGGCGCATCCAGGCATTTCGCCAGCTCATCGATGACACCATCGGCGCGCCCGAGATCCTCAACGCCGACTTCTACATTGGCGCGCATTTTGGTGGCTTCCGCGATGAGATGCCGAATGTGCTGCTGCTCGATATGGCCATCCACACCTTCGATGCGGCACGCTACCTGCTGCACGACCCGCAGCCGCTGGCGGTCTACTGCGCCGAGTTCAATCCGTCGTGGAGCTGGTATCGTGGCGCCGCCAGCGCCACGGCGATCTTCGAGTTTGTCGGTGGGGTTACGTTCACCTATCGCGGCAGCTGGTGTGCCGAAGGGCGCCATACCGCGTGGGAGAGCGAGTGGCGTGCGGTCGGGCCCAACGGCAGCGCCACCTGGGATGGCCGGCAGGGGCTCGTCGCCGAGCGCGTCGGCGAACGTGGTGGCTTTCTCTCGACCATGATCCGCCACGAGGCCGTGCCGCTCGCCGGTGTCGCCGAGGGCATCGCCGGATCGCTGCGCGATTTCGTCCAGGCTCGGCGCACGGGCACGGTGCCGCACGGCGAATGCCACGACAACATCCGAAGTCTCGCGATGGTCTTCGCCGCGATCGAGTCGGCACGGACACGCCAGCGCGTCGTGATTGAGCGCTGAAGCGCCGCCGGGGCCACGCTGGCGCACGCCCGGGGCGCCTGCGCCAGCACACCAGCCACCGCCCGGCAGGTCAGCAGCCTGCATGGCCAGGGCGCCAGGGAGACACCCGATGTGTACCTTCATCACGCTGATCGCCGCAACCGAGGATCTCGACGGGCTGAACGCCATCCTCGCCCGGTGGGACAACCGAATATCGCATCGCAGGGCCACGCGTGTCGTGACGCCCGGCCTGCGCCCCGTGCTGACCGCCGACGAGCGCGAGTACTGGCTGGTGCGCGCACCATGTGATTGCGGTACCGTCCTCGGCCACCTCGCGGGTCACCGCCCGGAGCACGATGCTGCCCAGGACGCCGAACTCGCGCGGTACCGCCGCAAGGGCTGGTCTGCGGCAAAAATCGCCCGCGCGGTCGCTGATCGCACTGCTGCCGGTGTCCGCAGGAGCAGCCGTCGGCGGCCGCACGACGACGTCGACGGCTGGATCGGCATGTTGACGGCTGTGGCCGATGGGCTGGCGCTGCCGCGGCTTGGCCTGATGCACCACGCGTATCGGCGCGCACCCGGGCTCGAGCCGGACACCGCCACGCGCATCGCGGCGGGTCCGCTCGCCATGGCACACCACCAGCTCGCCACGATGGCAGGCGGAGTCATCCATGTGTTCGATACGACCGGCAGCCGTGCGTGAGCCGGGCATACGTGCATCGCGGCCAGGATGTGTCGCACCGGCGGGAGGTGCGCACCACACGGCAGAACGGTCATATCCGACGTGCCCATGATCGGTCGACGATGCGTCGCCAGCCGCGGGGATTGGCGCTGCAACGCGCACCAGCTGGCATGCCGTGCCGGTGTATAATGCGATGGGTCGGCCGCGAATCCCGCTGCCGCATGCAGCGCGACGATCGGAGGGAGCCGGATGTCGAACGCACGTTGGATCGGCACGATGCTGAAGGGGCGCTACCGGATCGATTCACTGCTCGGTCAGGGCGGCATGTCGGCGGTCTTCAAGGCGACCGATCCCAACCTCAAGCGTGCGGTCGCCATCAAGCTCATCCACCCGCACCTGGCAGACAACCGCGAGTTCCTCGCACGCTTCGAGGAAGAAGCCGCTGCCGTCGCGCGGCTGCGACACCCCAACATCGTTCAGGTGTACGACTTCGACCACGACGGTGATGTGGTCTACATGGTGCTGGAGTTCGTCGCCGGCGAGACGCTCGGCCAGCGCATGCAGCGGCTGGCAGCCACCGGGCGTCAGATGCCGATCGCCGAGGCGGTCCAGGCGATCAGCCAGGCATGCGACGCGGTGGACTACGCGCACCAGCGTGGACTGGTGCACCGCGACATCAAGCCGGCCAACATCATGATCGACATCCACGGGCAGGCGATCCTGATGGATTTCGGCATCGTCAAGATCCTCGGTGGCGACCGGCACACCGCCACCGGCGCGGTCTTCGGCACGGCACACTACATGTCGCCCGAACA
>CAIQIY010000496.1 GCA_903871975.1 uncultured Chloroflexota bacterium
GAACTCGCGGCGGCAGACCTCGAGGAAGGCCTGGTTCTGCAGAAAGGTCCCGCGTGAGGTGATCGCCTTCTGGTTGTCGAGTACGCTGCCGTGCGCCAGGAATGGCTCGACGTCGGCGGCGCTGAACGCCGAGACGAAGTGAAACGTATTGCCGGTGTGTTCATCGAACACCTCGTTCGGAATGAGCACATCGCCGATGCGCCCATTGAGCGTCGCCGCCTTGCCGATGACGTACACCCCGGCCAATTCGCCGACACTGCGCGCCACGATCTTCAGGATGTGATACGCCGCCAGCCCGAGCGGATAGTCGATGTTGACGATCACCGCACGGCTCTGGCGCAGCAGTTCGGCGCCATCGGGGCGCAAGCGCGGATCCAGCTGCGCCGGATCGAGTCGGCTGATATCGATGACCTGCGCCGCGACGTCGATGTAGAAGCGGCTCGGCACCCGCACCATCCCCAACCGCTGCTCGGCCCGATCGCGGCGCGCAAAGTAGTCGGCCCCCTCGCCCGACTGCTGGTACTTCTTCTGGATGTAGTAGAAGTAATTCTCGATCGACGATGGCACCTGTGCCTCGATGATGCGGTCATATTCGCCGAGCAGATCACGCTGACGACGGCGCACATAGTCGAGCAGTTCATCGCTATGGTGCAGGGCAAACCCCGAGAACAAGTTGATCAGACTGTGGGTATTGCTCGAGACGAAGTACACACGGCGATTACGCAGATCGAGATCGGCGACACAACGTTCGATCTGCCACCACCAACGCAGCGTCGCACGTTCATAGTCCATCAGCGACCCGCCGAGCATGCGCACCGCGAAGCGTTTCTTCCACTCGCCCATCGCGCGCAGCCGCTCGTGCAGGCCGGTCGACCAGACCGTCTGCAGGCGCACTGCGTCATCGACCCCCAACCCGAGCGGTGCGAAGTCGCTGGCACCGAGCGCGACTCCTTCGCGCAAGCGTGCCAGCATGCTGCGCGCGGCCGGCTGGTTGAGGCGCTGCCAGAGCTTGTTCCATTCAATCTGGAACGACACCAGCATCGGCATCAGGTCATCGACGTCGGACGGGCTGGCGATCAGCACCGCGAGCGTCTCGTGACCATCATAGAACATCTTGCGGCGTCGGCCGGGCGCGCTGACCGGCTGCCAGCTCTCGACGTCGCGATAGCCGTGGCGGGCGAACACTTCGTGGGCCTGGCCGAGCAGCACCAGCCGCACACGGTCGATGCAGGCCGGCAAGCGCAGCGAGGTGTAGGTCAGTGCCGCCAGATCGGGCGCCTCGTGATGGAGCCCTTCGTGCAGGCTCGGCGCCATGGCTGCATAGGTGTCCGCCAGTGCCTGGATGCCGATCTCGCCGCTGCTGCGCAGGAGCGAGTGATACGTTCGGTGAAACAGATCGAGCGGCGCACGCACCTCGTGATCGAGCAACGACATCCCACCCTCGCTAGCCCACAGCCTGCCGACACGACACCTGATGACCTGCAGTATAATACACGCGCCCGCCAGGCATCCGGAGGACATCGGGCCCGACATGGTGGAAGCAGCAAGTGCGATGGAGTGGGGCGATGGCGCAGCGTGGCCATGGCGACGCCGACGATGCCGACGAGCGGCACGCCGGCCGGTTGCCGCAGTATCTTGCGACGCAATGGCGACGGGTCTTCGGCCTGAATCTCAGCCGCATCACCGATGAGCTGTTCGTCGGCGGTCAGTTTGCGGCAACACAGTGGCCCGACATCGCCCAGCTGGGCGTCACCAGCGTGCTGAGCCTGCAGGCCGAGCATCACGACACCTTCACCGGCACACCGCCGGCGCGCACATTGCGCATCCC
>CAIQIY010000497.1 GCA_903871975.1 uncultured Chloroflexota bacterium
CGATCAGGTACACGTTGCAGGCACGCTGGTCGAAGCACTGGCGCGCGATGAGCCCGACATCGGGCTGGCATTGACGATGCGTGGTTGGCCGGCCCAGCGCCGCCCGATCGACATCGCCGATGATGTGTCTCGTGTCGTGCTGGCACCCGATGGCGCGACGGTGGCGTTGATCCAACCACTGGAAGGCGGTGAACAGCTCACGCTGCTCACGGCACAAGAGATGCTTCCGGTTGTGGCGGTGCCTGGTTCGGTCACGCGCATCACGTGGCAGCCGCAGGGGCATGCATGCGTGATCCAGAGCGTCGACGCGGGGCAGCTGTCGCTCACGCTGGTGCGTGTCCGACCGACGATCGCGGCGGTGACGGTGGCCGAGCGTTCGCTCGCGTCGGCCGGTCCGCTGGTGCCGTTGGCGTGGTCTGAGGATTCGTTGGCGTGGCTGGGCCCGGACGACTCCGGGGCTTCTCAGGTGTGGCACGCGCGCCTCGACATGCTGGTGCCCCAGCCGCTCACACCCCTCGATGCGTTGGCGTTCACGCTGGCGCCAGATGGCACAGTGCGGTTCGTGCGACGCGCGGCGACCGGCCTGGAGATTGGCCGCATGCAGGCGGGTGTGCTCGAAATCGAGGCGACCGTCGGCGCGTTTGCAGCGGAGTCGGATCTGACGGCTCTCTGGCATGCGAATGAACTGGTGATCCAGGCGGCCGGGCGCGCCTGGTTGCTGACGCTGGGGGCATAGATTGCCATGGGTGATCGCCGCTATCGTGCTGAACTCGCCTGGCTCGCTGGCGCGACGCTGCTGATCGGGTTGCTGTGGACGAACGGGGGCTCGATCGGGGCCGTCGTGGTACGTCGTGCGTGGAGCGATATCGCATGGCGCTGGCAGGTGGACATCGCGAATCTGTTGGATCGTACATCGCGGGACCTCGGCATGTGGTCGGCGGCGCATGTGCTGCCATGGCTGTCGCTGCCGCTGCTCGGTGCTGCTGCCTGGCTGGGGTGGCGTGTGGTCGTCGGGTTGCGGCGCGACGCGCAGCATCGTAGCCACATGAACCTCGTGCTGCGCCACATACGACCAGCCACGAGGCCGGTGCCGCGTCGCGCTGCGGGCCATGGCGCACTCCATCATCGGTTGCGCGCGATCCTGGCTGCGGGAGCGCACTGTGCTGCATGCCTCGGCCGCATGGGTCACCGGTTGCGCGCAGCAGCGGCACGCTGCGCTGATCGCTGGCGCCGACGCCCCGCGACTGCACCTGGTATGACGCTGACGCGCGTCCGCGACATCTGGTGCGAATGCGAGGTACTTCATGGGCCGCTATGGCTCGAGCAGCGGCGGCGGTACACCAGCATGGCGATCGAGACCGGCAGTGCCGAAGATGCGCTGTGGCATCTGACCGATCATCCCGCACTCCGCCGCGCCGGCGCCCGCTGGCATGGTGACTGTCTGCGTGTCGCCATTCAGTCGCTCACACAGGCTGAGCAGCAGAGCACCGTCGCGTTACCGGTGATTGGTGCACACCTGACCCCACGCTCGGTCGTATTGCTGTTGGCATGGCCAATTCGCGGGATGGTCGTCAGGCGGCACCTGATTGTCGCCGGGCCACGTGCCATCGCTCTCGTCGTCGATTGGCTCACGGCCCTGGCGCATGCACTCACCAGCGAGCACCTGGCGTTCAGCGCCTGTGGTGCCACGATCCTCACTGCGATGACCCGTGCGTGGCCCCACTGGATTGATCCTCCAGGCGATGCCGAAGCGACCATTGCCAGCATCGATCGTCAGCTGCGGCGCGGCCTGGCTCGCCATCCATGGCGACCGGTGCTGCTGATCCTCAGTGATCTGAGCGACGCCCAGTGGGAACGCCTGCCAGCGCTGGCAGTGCGTGCGCACGGTGCCCCCCTTCATCTCGTCTTGTTGCAGCCGCCGATTACCTCGCAGCAGGCTCCGGCGCCATTCATCCATGTCCAGAGCCGAGCGGATCGCACGGTGATGGTATCGTGCGGCACGCAGCGCATCCGGGGCCCGTCGGCCGACCGACTGCCCGCCGACGAGATGCCGGGTATGCCGAGTGTCGTGCGACCAGTGTTGTGGCAAGCCGTGCACACACGATCCACTTCCAGCGGCAGCACGCCCCCCGCACGTGTGACCGGTCATGCCATCCCTGCCGTACCGACAGTGCCGCCCCAGCCGCAGCACGCGTGCTGGCCCGACTGGCCCGGCATCGCCGATGGCGTCGAGCTTGCATGCATGATCGAGCAGCTGCTGAACGCGGCAGCAATCTGGCACGTCCAGCCGCCTGGCCTCACACGTGGCCGCCTGGCTCAGGCTCTGCCTGATCGCTTCAAGATACGCGCCATGGCGCTGCTCCGCTGGCTCGATGCCGCCAGCCTCCTGGTCGAGCCACGCAGCGAGGCCTTGCGCTGGCGCGAACCGCGAGCGCTGACGACGGCAGACCTGATGATCATTGCAGCACGACTCAGCGATACCCCTGCACCGGCGGAGGTCATATCGTGAACACGCGCACTCCACCGCCTGGCGAGCGGATCCCGCAACCCGACCGCTGGCACACGATTGGTCGCAGCGCCACGGTATTGTGGTGGTCGCTCACGCTGGCTCGCCCATGGATCCTCGAACGATCGTTCCCGGATGCCGCATCGACGCCACTGCCGAGCCTGGTCGACATCGGCATGATACTCACTGCGTTGCAGCACCGCCTCGCGGGACAGGTCGTCGGCGACGCGCTCGCCATCGGCAGCTGGCTGCTGCTCGCCGCCAGCTGCGGCGAGTTGCTCCTGCGTGGCATCTACTCGTATCAACGTCACCGATACGCGCGGCACACCGTTCGTGAGTATCTGCGGATCGCGCTGCCGCCATTCAGCGCCACCACCGCCATCACCAGCGGCGCGCTCGCCCGCTGTCATGCGGTGCTGCAGCAGGCGGGATGGTCGCTGGTGTATGGTGCCCCCCATGCCGGGCGAGTACAGCTCGGCTGGATGGTGCCACAGCATGCCGCCAATGCTGCGGCACCGACGATGGCGGCGCTGCTGAGTGGTATCATCCCCGGCATCGCGCTGCGGCGTGATGCCGACCCGCTTGAGCGTGCGCTGACGGTTGGCCGGCGCGTCATGCACCGTACCTATCGCTGCGCCGAAGCCGACGCGTTCCCGCTCGCAATCGCCGTCACCCCCTCGCCGGCCTTGTTCGCAGCCCTGCAGCCACCCCCCGGCGTCGCCTGGCTCGAGGTGACACTCGGGCTGCACGCCGTCGCGACCACCCGGCAGCGCCTCCGTCGTGGCTGGACCGGCCGGGTGATGGCGCTTCGTCAACGCCTGCGCCAGCGCGCCATGCACCATCTGACACCCGAAGCAGCACTGCTCGAACGCCGCCTCGCTGCCCCAACCTACGCAGCCACGTTGACGGTGACGGTCGTCAGCGAACCAGGTGCCGACGCGGCGGTGTCCATCGCACTGGACGCGATCGCTGCGGCGATCGCCACACTCGAGCAGCCCACCGCCGATCGCGTTCAGCGGTTGTGCGTCGCCGACGAGCGGCACACCGTTGTCCGGCGCGATCAGCGTTCGGCTGTGCTGCGTCGCGCCAGGCGCCTCGCCTGGCCACCCGTTCCGTGCCTGCTCATTCCCCGCCTGCTGCCCGCCAACAGCATGATCGTCAGCAGCGCCGAGCTTGCGACCCTGTTCGAACTCCCCCTCGGTCACGCCGAGCCATTCGTCGAACGACGGGCGAACCGCTGGTTGCCAGCATCAGATCGCGCGATCCGGCCACACCCCGGTCGCATCACCATTGGCCTCGCCGAGCAACCATCTGGTCAATCGCTGCCAGTTGGCCCGACGCTGCGCGATCTGCGCCAGATTCTGCATATTACCGCCGGTATGGGCGCCGGCAAGACCAGATTGCTGGCCAACCTCTGCCAGCAGTGTCTGCCGTATGGTTTCACGCTCATCGATGGCAAGGGCGACGATCGCGATGGCAGCCTGGTGGCCA
>CAIQIY010000498.1 GCA_903871975.1 uncultured Chloroflexota bacterium
CCATCACCGGTGCGAACATGAGCGTCGCCCAGGCCTATCTGGCCGACACCACACCGGCCGAACAGCGCGCCCGGCGCTTTGGCCTGGCCACCGCCGCCTACGGCATCGGGCTGGTGTGCGGGCCGTGGCTCACCAGCCTGGCCGGCGCATGGGGCGCTGCCGCCCCGCTGATGCTGGCGGCCGGCCTGGCGGCGCTCAACCTGGTGCTGGTGGCACTGCTGCTCCCCGAGCCGGCCCGCGATGCGGCGCCGCCGCTGCCGCTGGCCGGCACGCCGCCGCGCGGCACGGTCTGGCCGCTGCTGGTGATCTTCCTGGTGAACATCGCCTTCAACGGCCTCCAGGCGATCTTCCCGCTGGTGAGCCAGCGACGCTTCGGCTGGAGCATCGTCGAGAATGGCCAGTTCTACGGATTCGTCGCCATCGTCGCGCTGCTGACCCAAGTGGTGCTGGTGCCGCTGGCGAGCCGCTGGCGCGACGATGCGTGGCTGATCCGGGGCGGATGTGCCGCGACCGCGCTCGGCCTGATCGCCCTCGGGCTCGTGCCCGGGCCGCTGGCGGGCTATGCCGCCGCTGCGCTGACCGCGCTCGGCGTGAATGGCGCGATCGTCGGCCTGACCAGCCGCATCGCGGCGGCCGGTGGCGCACAGCACCACGGCCAGACGATGGGCACGCTGCAGTGGGTGCTGAATGCTGCGCTGATCGTCGGGCCGCTCGGCGCCGGCGTGCTGCTGGAGCGCGCCGGCCCGGCGGCGCCGTTCGTCGGTGGGGCGTCGGCGGCGCTGCTGGCGCTCGGCATCGCGTGGCATCGCGGGCGCCCCTGAGGCGACCACGGCGCATGCCGCGATCGCCCCAGCGCACCACCCGGCATCAAATACTGCCGAGCACGTCGTCGGCCGAGAACATGACCTGCGGCTGGAGCTTCAGCCAAGCACGCGCCTTGGTGGCGGCACCCTGCCATTCCTGGGAGTGCGCCCGGAATTCGTGCTCCAGCACGGCCAGCACCAGCGTCGTCGCCACGACGGCCGCGCCGTGGACTGCTGCCGCACGCTGGATCGCATCGCGCCGCACCTGCAGCCGCTCCAGCGCGAACAGGGCGTCGCCGAGCGGGAACGAGCCATCGAACGCCTGCGTCGCCAGCACCGCCAACAACGTGTCCGAGCTGGAACCCTTCGACCCCCGCGCCATCGGCGGCGAGCTGGGCGGTGCAGCGGGCGACGGAGCACGCCGCGCGGCGCGCACCCGGCCTCGCTCCGCCGGCGGCTGCCGACTCGGCGGGGACTGCGGTGCGCCCGCATCGAGCGGCTCGTCCGCATCGAACGACACGTCCCAGATCGGACTGTGCATCGCGTCAGAGGACTTCATGAGGCGGGCAGCGGGCGCCGCGGGCTTGGAGTACAGGACCTGCGGCGAATAGGCAACGTCTGCGTCGTCGTCGAGGCCACCCCAGCCATCGGTGAGCGCAATCGGAATGCGCCGCAGCTCGGCCTGCTGCGTGGTCCGGTCGGCGCCCGTGCGTTCCTCGATCGCGACGAAGCTGGTCTCGCTGCTGAGCAGCCCGTAGCGCAGCGCCAGGCTCCGGACGGCTTCGCGCACCGGGTCCGCGGTGCGTCGCTGGTTGCTGCCGCGCAGCGGCATCGGCGCCAGCCCGCCCTCGAGCTCGCGGATCATCTCGCGCGCCCACATCAGCGGAATGGGCCCGCCGGTGGTGGCCGCCGCCAGATCGAGCGGCACCGCCCACTGGGATGCATCGGCGTGCAGCACCAGCTGCGTGGCACTGCCGGAGCGCACGCGCCCACGGACGACGAGTGCATCACCGGCGAA
>CAIQIY010000499.1 GCA_903871975.1 uncultured Chloroflexota bacterium
GTTCGCCGGGATCGGCGTGGCAGGCAGCTTGCCGCAGCAGATTGGCAGCCGAGCGGGTCTCGCCAGCGCCACTGGCGTAGAACCGCACTCCTGCCTCGCCCGTCCAGGCAAGCAGGCAGCCGCTGAGCGCCAGGGTCCGCACTGCAGCGTGGCTGATGGTCGCACCGGGTCCAATCATCAGTAGCGTCAGTGCAGTACACGGAACATGCGTCGTGCCACGTTGGTCGATGATGGCGATCGCTTGGGCGTCCTGTTCGATGGTGCAGTGCTCGACGTAGAGATACGACCATGAGTCGCGAACGCGTGGCAGAAGATGGAGATTGTTGAGCGGCATATCTCACCTCATCTCGGTATCATGAAATCCTCGCACTGCATGATCGTGCTGTGGGGATGTTCGGTTGTTCAGGTGCGATATGCTCTCAGTCGGCGCTAGCGATCGAGAGCAGGCCAAACCCATACGCTTTGCCGCTACCGATTCCGTGAACCAGCGCAGCTACGAATACTGTTGGGTCGACGACCGTAAGTCGGCCATCGAATCGCACACCGCCGAGCGTGAGTAATGCCGAATCAGCTTGAGAGCGATACCCATGCACCTGCGGCAGCGTAGTGGCGCGTACTGCCACCATACCAGCCGTGGAAGGGGATTCGGCAAGGCGGAAGCCGTGATCCAGGGCTTTGCGTGCCAACCATGCAATGTGCTCGGCCTCGTGAAGCAGGTGCACGCGCTTGCCACGTAGCGGATCATCTCGGCGCATGGCGATACGTTTTGTCGGATTCGCGACCAGACGAAACGTGTAGGCAGCACCAGCGACGATCTGTGCATAGGCATCATCGATTCGGCGCACCGCCGGATTGCCACGGGCATCCGGGCTGGGCCCGAGGCACGTGGCCGCGAACTGGGACCACTGCGGCATAGCCGCCGACTGCACCAGCAGGCGTACGTAACGTGGTGTATCGGGCAATGGCTCGACCCGGTACAGCACTGCGAGCTGCGCGCGCGCCGGAGCATCATCGGGCGCATGGTTTGAAAACGCGCGCATCACACTCCGGTGAAGTGCCTGCCGATCCGCGAGGTCGCGGCGCACCTGTGGATCGCGCTGGTCGAGGATGATCCGCGACAGGTAGATCATCTCAGCCCTCCAGCGTGTCGAGTCGTACCGCGCAATAGGGTGCCGGCAGCGAGCACCACAGCTCACGCACGGCGCGCGTTGTGAAGACTCGCCGCCGCAGGTCAAGCGGGACATCGGGATGCAGCGTGTCGGCGAGCGGATCCTCGACGATCAGGCGCAACGCCAGATCGCCACGCATGGCCGACCACGCCAGCGCTACCCGCTGCGTCGGGGGCTGGACGCTCAGCCTGGTGATCAGATCGCCCTCATCGAGCCCGGCGAAGACTGGTGTGGCCGCGACACACGCCTTACGGCCGAGAAACAGTGGCCAGACTGGATGCCGAACCGCGCGGGCTAGCTGCGTGATGGTCGGCTCGTCACCACACAACCCGACGAGAAAGGAAGCGTCGGCGAGATAGCCACGATTCGAGACATCGGTCTCCGGTAATCGCGTCGTCTCGTTGATCTTCACCTTGATCCGGCCGCGAGTCTCGATCGCCGACAGAACACCGCCAATGTACGGCTCGTCGTGGTAACGCGCACCGCTACGCTGCTCGGTGGCGCCGAACCGGCCGCCACCGGTGGTGTGGTAGTCGTCGAGCTGTGTACCCGGGAGATCAACACGCACCGCCATCTGCACCGCGGCACCGAGTTCGGCGATCTGCCGGTCATCACGGCTCCAGCCCGATGCACTGGCCAGCATTCCTAAAATGCCTGATTTCGTCGGTGCGCTGGCGGTGTCGCGCTGTCCCCAACGTGCACGCAAACCCCACGCCTGAAGCGGCGCTTCACAGCGGAGGTAGATGATCGCCGTCATTTGCCCTCCTGCTGTTCGAGTGGTAACCATGCAATGAGCTCGCCCAGGCTGGCGCATGCCCGAGTGTCGGCGATATCGATCGGCAACGTACTGAGCAGCGCACGATCGGCATGCAGATCGTAGAGCCGATTGAGCTGCGGGATGTATTGCGCCAACGCTGCCGCTGAGGCAGTAATCAGCGATTGTTGTGATGTTGCACGTACTGGCTGAACAAAGGCATTGGCATAGCTCATTGCGATGCGATCGCGCCGTACTTCAA
>CAIQIY010000500.1 GCA_903871975.1 uncultured Chloroflexota bacterium
ACCTCGATGTCGCCTACGACCTGTTGCACCAGACCAGCTGGCCATCGTGGCTCTATTCCGTCACCCACGGCGCGACCACCATCTGGGAACGCTGGGACGGCTGGACGGAGGAGCATGGCTTTCAGAATCCGGGGATGAATTCGTTCAACCATTACGCCTACGGTGCGATCGGTGCATGGCTCTACACGACGGTGGCGGGCATCGATAGCCATCCGGCACATCCCGGCCATCAGTGGCTGCGCCTCGCGCCACGCCCCGGTGGCCGGCTGACGGCCGCCTGGGCGCACTACGACGCCGGCTTCGGCACGATCGTGAGCGACTGGCGGCTGCGCGATGAGACGTTCGAGTGGCTGATCACCGTGCCCGCCAACTGTCGGGCGACGGCGGTCATCCCGTGGGGCGATGCGATCGTCACCGAGAGCGGCGACGCGCTGGAACGCGCAGCCGGCGTGCTCGGCATCACACGCCACGCTGATCGGGTCGAATGCGACCTGCTGGCCGGCGAGTACCGCTTCGTGGCGCAGCGCACGGCGTGATGCCATGACCGGGGGCGGCGTATGATGCAGTTTTTCCGGCGCGCCGGCGCCACGGGGCATGTCTTTCGCACGCGGTTTGGCCGGCGGACCGCACTCGGCCTCGCGTGGAGCGGCTTCGTGCTGCCATTCGACACCCTGGCCGTCGTCCCGACGACCGCGCAGACGGTCGAGCTGACGCTGCAGGTGCAGACCGCCGATCGCCAGGAGCTCATCGTCGCTGGCAGCGTGCTCATTCGGCTGGTCACCGACACCGCCGTCGCGATGTTCGATTTCACCGTCGATGTCGCCAGCGGCGCCCATCGCGAGCATTGGCGTGACAACGTGCGGATCGCCGTGATCGAGCAGATCCAGAAGTCGATCCGGCGCCATGCCGCCACCGTGTCGGTCATCGACGCAATCGCGGCACCGGCCGCCTTTGAGACGGCGGTGCAGGCAGCCCTTGAGCGCGGTCAAAGCGCGCTCGCCAGCCGGGGCATCCAGTTCGAGGCCTGCATGCTGACTCAAGTGACGCCCGGCGATCGCAAGCTGGCCGAGGCACTCGGCGCCAGCGAGCGCCAGGCGCTCTTGGCCGCCGCCGACGCCGCGATCCATGAACGGCAGATGAAAGCAGCCGAGCATTCGCGGCTGCTGCAGTCCTTCGAAGCAGAAACCACGCTGCGCCTTGAGGATGAGCGCAGCAGGCTGGTCGCGCGGCGCGGCGAGAACCTGATCGCCGAGGCGACCGCCGAGGCCAGCGCAGCGCGACGGCGACTCGAGGCCGTGGCCGGGATGGCGCCACCACAGCTGATGGCAGCAGCGCTGCTGCGCGCAGCCGAGAGCGGGCATCTCGGCCATGTCACGATCACCTCCGATGTGATCGCAGCGCTGCAGGGCACCGGCGAGCCGACACCGTGATCAACCGCATCGTGCTGGTGTGGCGTCGGTCGCGCTATGCCGAGCTGCTGCGCACGACGCTGACCGAAAGCCGCGCCAGATTTGAGCTGGAGCGGGCCGGCGCTTCGCTCGAACCCTACCTGCGCGAGCACCACGCCGCCCAGCAGGCGCTCGCAAGCATTCGCGCGCAGCTGCCGATCGACCTCGCGACCACGATGGTCGAGCGCGATGAGCTGCCGCACACCCTGTTCCGCGCACACGATGTGATCATCGTGTGCGGCCCCGACGGCTTGTTCGCCAACCTCGCCCAGTACGTCGACGACCAGCCGGTCATTGCCGTCAACCCCGACCCGGCGACGGTCGCTGGCGCGCTGATGCTGCATGCACCAACTGCCGTGCGCCAACTGCTCGACGCCGTTCTGGCCGGGCGCCAGCGCGTCGAGTATCTGCCGCTGGCCTGCGCCAGCCGCGACGGGCGCCCACTGCTCTGGGCGATCAACGACATCTTCCTCGGGCGGCCCGACCAGGTTTCGGCGCGCTATCGGATCAGCTTCGCCGGCCGCAGCGAAGCCCAGTCGTCGAGCGGCGTGATCGTCGCTACCGGTGTCGGCTCGAGCGGTTGGATGCAGGCAGTGCGCAGCCAGCTGCACGGCATGCTTGGCGCAGCGGCGCTGCATGCTCTGCCACCACTGCCCGCTCCCAGCGACGCCACGCTCGCATTCGTCGTCCGGGAGCCGTTCGTGTCACCGACCACTCAGGCCACGATCGTGTGCGGCGTTGTGACGGCCGACCAACCACTGCAGCTGCGCTGTGAGATGCCGACCCACGGCTGTGTCTTCTCGGACGGCATCGTCGAACAGGCGGTCGCGTGGCCGGCCGGCACGACGGTGACGGTGTCGGTCGGCCAACGCCGAATCGCACGCGTGGTCGCCGCGCCAACACGGTGATTCGCCGCAGCCCCTCGCCGCCATTGCGCCGATGCCCTTCTGGCGCGTCATCGGCAGGCGGCGGCGGCCGGCATCGCCAAACGATTGGCGCGGCCAACTGGGAGGACCGCAGCGTGCGTTGGCGCCGCACCGGGCATGGGCCAACGCCGTACCACATCGCGTGGTGCAGCGCTGGCCACCACGAGTGCCCGTTGTTGTGCACGCCGTGTGCAGTATGATGGCATCGCCGGCGTAGCCCACGACCGCGCGCAGCGTCGTGGGGCGCCGATGAGCAGACCGAGGAGCGCCGTGATGGATGTCTTCGCCCTCCGCGATCGGGTGATCGCCGACTATGCCGAGTACGTGCGAAGCTTCGTCACCATCAGCGACCCGCAGATCCACGCGTTTGTCGCCGGCGAGCTCGCTGCCGGGCGCTGGTGGCCCGAGCCGCTGGTGCAGCTGAACCCGGCGTTCGAATCGGCCGGCACCGTCGAGGATCTGGTCGACGCCGGGGAGCTGCATCCGGAGTGCGCGCGGATCTTTCGGCGCGGCAAGGCGCCCGAGCACGGCGTGCCTGGCAGCAGCATCCGGCTGCACCATCATCAGCGTGTGGCGCTCGCATGCGCGCATGCCGGCCAGTCGTACGTGCTCACGACCGGCACCGGCTCGGGCAAGAGCCTGACCTACGTGCTGCCGATCGTCGATCATGTGCTGCGGCAACGCGACCGCGGCGCACGGCGTGGCATCGCCGCGCTGGTGATCTACCCGATGAATGCGCTGGTGAACAGCCAGCTCAACGAACTGCAACGCTACCTGACGGTCGGCTACGGTGTGGGCCACGAGCCGGTGCGGTTTGCCCGCTACACCGGCCAGGAGAGCACCGACGAAAAAGACCGCATTGCGGCCGATCCACCCGACATCCTGCTGACCAATTACATGATGGCCGAATTGCTGCTGACGCGCGGCGACCGGAACGACCGCCGGCTGCTCGCCGCAGCGCAAGGGCTCGAATTTCTGGTGCTCGACGAGCTGCATACCTATCGCGGCCGGCAAGGCGCCGACATCGCGCTGCTGGTGCGGCGCATCCGGGCGCGCATCGGCTCCGCCACGATGCGCTGCATCGGCACCTCGGCCACCATCGCCGGCCGGGGCACGCGCGAGCAACGCCATGCCGCGGCGGCACAGCTCGCCAGTCGCCTGTGCGGCACCACCATCACCACCGACGCGGTGATCGGCGAGACGCTGCGCCGCGTCGCGCACGGGCAACCGGCCAGCGGCGCGGCGCTGCGGGCAGCGTTGGAACGCCCGGCCGACTATACGGCGCTCGATGGCGCGGCGTTGCTGCACCACCCACTCACCGAGTGGATCGAGCGGGCGTTTGGCCTGCAACAGGACGCGGCCGGCCGGCTCGAACGCCGCGCGCCGCAGACCCTGCCGGCCGCCGCCGAACAGCTGGCGCAGCTCAGCGGCGCCGACGTCGCACAGTGCCGTGCCCATCTGGCCGCATTGCTGCTGGCCGGCTACCACGTCGGGCATCCCGATACCGGTGCGCCGTTGGTGGCATTCCGACTGCACCAGTTCATCAGTCGCGGCGATACCGTCTTCGCCGGGCTCGCCGCCGCCGACGCGCCGCGCTATCTGACCGTCGAAGGGCAGCAGTACGTGCCCGGCACCAGCGACCCGCGACACGTTCTGCTGCCACTCGCCTTTTGCCGCGACTGTGGCCACGAGTATTATGTCGTCACGCTGGATCGACGCGCCGGCGTATGCCGTGCCCGACGCCTACAAGACGGCGACGACGGCCTCGGCCAGGCGGGTGTCCTCACGGCGTATCGCGCCGAACGCGACGGCGACATCGAGCAGCACTTCCCCGACGACTGGCTCGAGGCGCGGCGCGATGGCACCCGGCGCACGCGGCCAGTGCTGCGCGAACAGCTGCCGCAGCGCATTCGCATCGCCGTCGATGGCCGGATCGACGAACGCGGCATCGACCTGTGGTTCGTGCCCACGCCGTTCCGCCTGTGCCTGCAGTGTCACACCAGCCACGACGGCCGCGGCAGCGAGTTCGGCCGCCTGTGCGAGCTGGCCAGCACCGGGCGCAGCACCGCCACGACCATCCTGGCGTTGGCGACGGTACGGCAGTTGCGCGCCATGCCCGCCGACGCGCTGCCACGCGGTGCGCGCAAAGTGTTGTCGTTCAGCGACAATCGTCAGGACGCATCGTTGCAGGCGGGGCATTTGAACGACTTTGTCCAGGTGGCGTTGCTGCGCGGCGCGCTGACGGCGGCGCTGCAGCACGCCGGCGACGCCGGGATCGAACACGATCGCATCGCCGCGGCGGTCACGCGCGCACTCGGCCTGGAGTTCGCCGAATACGCATCGAACCGCGATGCCATCCTGTTGGCGCGCCGCAGCGCCGAGGAGGCGCTCGAGGGCGTCACCGGATACCGGCTGTATCTCGATCTGCGGCGCGGCTGGCGTATCAACGCGCCGAACCTCGAGCAGACCGGGCTGTTGCGCATCGAGTACCCCTGGCTCGACGAGTGGGCCGCCGAGCCGACGCTGTGGGCCAGCGGGCATGCACTGCTGCGCCACGCGACACCGGCGCACCGCGCCGCCGCCGCCCGGCTGGTGCTCGACTGGTTTCGCCGCTCGCTGGCGATCAAGGTGCTGGCACTCGACGACCAGGAACAACAGCGGCTGCGGGCGCGCAGCTTCCAGCACCTCGTCGAGCCGTGGGCACTGGCCGACGACGAGCGCCTGCAACCGGCCCGCATGATCGGTGTCGCGCTCAAGCCCCGCGCGGCTGCCGGCCTCGAACGCTCGCTCGGGCCGCGCTCGCAGCTCGGCCGCTGGTTGCGCAGCGCCGCGTGCTGGGGGCACGGCGATGGGCTGCTGCCCGAAGCACAATTCGCCGACCTGGCCGGCGAGCTGCTCGCGGCACTGGCCCGCGGCGGCTACCTCGAAGTCGTGGGTCGCAGTGCTGGTCAGCCGCTGTATCAGCTGCAGGCCGCGGCGTTGCGCTGGTGCGCCGGCACCGGCCGGCCCGGCGCCGATGCACGCCCCGACCGACGCGGCGCCGGTGCTGCGCGCCGCGCCAATCACTACTTCGTCCAGCTCTATCAGGCCGTCGCGCTGGCGCTGCGCGGCGTGCAGGCCCACGAGCACACCGCGCAGGTGCCGGCGGCCCGGCGCGAGGCGCGCGAGCAGGCGTTCCGCGAAGGTGCGCTGCCCGTGCTGTTCTGCTCGCCCACGATGGAGCTGGGTGTCGACATCGCCGACCTGAACGTCGTGCATCTGCGCAATGTGCCGCCGTCGCCGGCGAATTATGCCCAGCGCTCGGGGCGTGCCGGCCGCAACGGCCAGCCAGCCCTGGTGCTGACGTATTGCAGTGCCCCCAACGCCCACGACCAGTACTTCTTCCGGCGGCCCGAGCTGATGGTCGCCGGCGCCGTCACGCCGCCGCGCATCGAGCTGGCCAACGAAGACCTGGTGCGCGCCCATGTCCACGCCACCTGGCTCGCCGCCACCGGCCACTGGCTCGGCCGCACGATCAAGGAGCTGATCGATCTCGAGCAGGCTGCGGCGCCACGGCCGCTGCCGCTCCGCGAGCCGGTACGCGCCGCGCTGGCGTCGCCGGCGGCCCGCGACGATGCGCTACACCACTGCCGCCGCCTGCTCGCCGGCCTGCAGGCCGAATTGCGCGATGCCGCCTGGTATCGCCCCGACTGGCTGCACGCGACGATCGACGATGCACCGCGGGCGTTCGACGCCGCGTTCGAACGTTGGCGCCAGCTCTATCTGGCCGCCGCGACGCAACGCGAGCTCCAGCACCGCATCGCCGGCGACCATGCCTCGGGGCCCGAGGCGGTGCAGCGCGCCCGCACGCTGCGCGCCGAAGCCGAGGCACAGCTGCACCTGCTCATCGCCGACCAGCCGGGCGTCACCAGCGACTTCTACCCGTATCGCTATCTCGCCAGCGAGGGCTTTCTGCCGGGCTACAACTTCCCGCGGCTGCCGCTCACCGCGTTCATCCCGGGGCGGCGCGTCCGCGATGGCCGCGATGGCCGCGACGAGTTCGTCGCACGTGCCCGCTTCCTGGCGATCGCCGAGTTTGGCCCGGGCAATTCGATCTACTACGAGGGCAATCGCTATCGGATCGCACGGGTGCTGCTGACGGCCGGCGATGGCGCCGAGCGCGAGCCGCTGCAGGCGGCCAAGTTGTGTGCCGCCTGCGGCTATGGCCACCTGGGGGCTGCACGCGACGCCGAACGCTGCGCCGGATGCGGCACGGTGCTGCGCGGCGCGACCGAGCGCTTCCGGACGAACCTGTTCCGCATGCAGAATGTGGCGACCGTACGCGCCGACCGGATCACGTGCGATGAGGAGGAACGCCAGCGCCAGGGGTACGAATTGCTCACCGCCTATGCGTTCGCACCGCGCGCCGGCGGCGTCGACATCGAGCGCGTGCACATCGAGGCCGCCGACGGCGGCGAACTGGCGCAGGCGGTCTATGCGCCGGCCGCGACGATCTATCGGCTGAACCTGGGCTGGCGTCGCCGTGCAGCGCAGGCGGTCGAGGGCTTTGTGCTCGACTACGAGACCGGCAATTGGGTGTCTGATGCGGACGATGGCACCGAAGCGGCGTCGCGCCATGCGCTGCAACGGGTGGTGCCGTTCGTCCAGGATACGCGCAATGCGCTGCTGCTCACGCTGGCGGCTACCGAGGCGGCACGGTTGCCGACGCTGAGCGTGGCGCTGCAGCGCGGCATCGAGGCGGCGTTTCAGCTCGAGGAGCGCGAATTGAGCGTCGAGCTGTTGCCGTCGGCCGATGCGCCGGCCCATGTGCTGCTCTACGAGGCTGCCGAGGGTGGCGCGGGTGTGCTCACGCGCCTGGCCAGCGAGCCCGATGCGCTGGCGCGCGTGGCATACGCCGCGCTGGCCGAACTGCATTTCGCCGCCGATGGCCGCGATCTGCAGCACGCGCCGCATGCCCGCGAGGTGTGTGTGGCGGCGTGTTATGATTGCCTGCTGTCGTACCAGAACCAGTCGCTGCACCGGCAATTGGATCGCCATCTGGCGCGCGATGTGCTGCTGCAGCTCGCAACCGGCCGGGCCAGGCCGCTCGGCCGGGCGCACAGCCGCGAGCAGCTGCGCGACCAGCTGCTGGCGGCGTGCGATTCCGAACTCGAACGACGGTTCGTGCGCTTCTTGTATCGCCATGGCTATCGCTTGCCCGACCAGGCCCAGCTGCGCCTCGAGCCGTATGGCACGCGGCCGGATTTCGTCTACCTCGGCGCGACTGCTGCCGTCTACGTCGATGGGCCACTGCACGACGAACCCGCACGCGCG
Organism: uncultured Chloroflexota bacterium; assembly: GCA_903871975.1. GTDB lineage: Bacteria > Chloroflexota > Chloroflexia > Chloroflexales > Roseiflexaceae > CAIQIY01. The sequence continues at coordinate 7,688 of CAIQIY010000500.1, forward strand.
GCCCGTGACCGCGAGATCGTGGCGCGGCTCGCCGCCGATTGGGATGTCATTCGCGTGCGCCACGACGATGAGTGGCCCGCCGTCGTGGCCGAATGGCGCGATGTGTTCGGGCCGGGAGATCAGCATCGATGACTGCGTCCTCGTCTTCGCCGTATGCTGCCTTCGCGCCCGGTGCGCTGGTTCGCGCGCGCGGCCGTGAATGGGTGGTGCTGCCCGCCGATCCCGCCCTGCCCGAGGTGTTGCAGGTGCGCCCGCTGAGTGGCCCCGAGACTGAAGCGACCGGCTTGCTGCTGCCACTCGAGGGTGCGGCGATTGAGCCGGCGGCGTTCGATCCACCGGCGCTGGCCCACCTCGGCGATAGCGCCTCGCTCGGCGTGCTGCGCGATGCCGTGCGCCTCACCTTCCGCGCCGGCGCCGGGCCGTTCCGCTCGTTTGGCCGCATCGCCGTCGAGCCGCGCGCCTATCAGCTGGTGCCGCTCCTGATGGCGCTGCGCCTCGATCCGGTGCGCCTGCTGATCGCCGATGATGTTGGCATCGGCAAGACGGTCGAGGCAGCCTTGATCGCGCGCGAGCTGCTCGACCGCGGCGAGGTCCGCCGCCTCGCGGTGCTGTGTCCGCCACATCTGTGCGATCAGTGGCAGCAGGAATTGCGCGAAAAGTTCGCCATCGATGCGGTCAGCATCCGCCCCGGGACTGTCGCGGCACTCGAACGCCCGATTGGCCTCGCCTCGGTGTTCGAGGCGTATCCCGCGATGGTGATCTCGCTTGATTATGTCAAAAGCGAAGCGCGACGTCCGATCTTCCTGCGGCATTGCCCGGAGCTGGTGATCGTCGACGAGGCGCACACCTGTGCCGCCAGCCCAGAGCAGCGCGGGCAGCACCAGCGCCACATGCTGGTCAGCGACATCGCCGCCGACCCACGGCGGCACCTGATCCTGACCACCGCGACGCCGCACAGCGGCGTCGAAGCGGCGTTCCGCTCGTTGCTGACATTGCTCGATCCGGCGTTCGCCGGGCTCGCCGACGCGACGGCAGTCGACGACGCCGACCCACTCCAGCGGCGGTTGGCGCAGCATCTCATCCAGCGACGGCGCCAGGACATCAGCAGCTACCTCGACGCCACGACGTTGTTTCCGCGGCGGCATGCCAGCGAGGTGCCGTACGCCATGAGCGAGCGCTATCGCGCGGTGTTCGACGATGTCCGCGCGTATGCCAGCGAACTCGTGCGGCAGCGTGATGGCCTGAACCGCCATCAGCAGCGCATGCGCTGGTGGGCGGCACTCGGCCTGTTGCGCTGTGTCGTCAGCTCGCCCGCGGCTGGCGCAGCAGCATTGCGCCAGCGGCTGGCAGCCGAAGCCGACGACGGCGACATCGACGATGCGTTGCGCGCGCAGCGCTACCAGCGAACGTTGCTCGACCAGAGCGAGGATGACTCGGGCGATGTCGACGACAGCCTGCCGGCGGCGCTGCCGGGGGCCGAGCGTGGCCGCCAGAGCCGCCTCGGGCGCTTGGCACAGCAGCTCGAGGCGCTCGGCGATCGCCACGATACCAAGTTCGATGGGCTGGTCGAGCTGCTCACCCCGTACATCGCCCGTGGTGTCCGGCCGATCGTGTTCTGCCGCTACATCGCCACGGCCACGTACGTCGCCGCCCGGCTGCGGCAGCAGCTGGCCCGGCTCGATGTCACCGTCAAGGCCGTGACCGGCATGCAATCCGCCGCCGAGCGCGCCGAGCAGATCGAGGCGCTGGCCCGCGAGCCGCGCCGCGTGCTGGTGACGACCGACTGCCTATCGGAGGGGATCAATCTGCAGCAGCACTTCGATATGGTGGTGCACTACGACCTGAGCTGGAATCCGACGCGCCATGAGCAGCGCGAGGGGCGGGTGGACCGGTTCGGCCAGCCGTGTGCCGATGTGCATGCTGTGCTGTACTACGGCAACAATCCGATCGATGGCAAGGTGCTCGAGGTGCTGCTCGCCAAGGCGCGCACCATCCGCGAGCGCCTCGGCGTGAGCGTGCCGGTGCCATTCCGGATCGATGCGGTGCTGGAGGCGATCTTCGAGAGCCTGTTCCTCAACGAGCGCGCCGATTCGCGGCAGCAGGCGTTCGTCTTCGATGCCGCCGACGAGACGTTGCGCCGCTTCGATGAGGAGTGGCGCGTCGCCGAGGTGCGCGAGGCGGCGTCACGCACGCGCTTCAATCAGCTCGCGATTCGGCCCGAACTGGTCCGCCGTGCGCTGGACGACACGGCGCTGGCACTTGGCGATCACCGCACGGTGTTTGCGTTCGTGTCGCAGTGCGGTGCGCGGCTGGGTGCGCCACTGCGCCAGGTGCAGCCGGCGCAGGCCGGCATGGGCGCCGTGTACGAGCTGCCGCTGGCCGATGCACTGCTCGCGCCGGACGGCATCACACTGCGTTCCCATGCGGGCGTGCTGCGCCTGGGCTTCGCCTTGCCACTGCCCGCCGGCGTGGAGCATGTCGCACGGACGCATCCGCTGGTCGATCAGCTGTGCCAACGAGTGATGGCCGACGCGTTCGGCCCGGGCGCCGGTTCACTGCTGGCGAGCCGCTGCGCCGCCTATCGCAGCGCACTCGTGGCGACCCGCACGACGCTCGTGTTGCTGCGGGTGCGGATGCAACTCGATGTCCGCGCCCGTGATGGCACACCCGGCCAGTTGCTGGTCGAGACGACCTGCCCGGTGGCGTGGCGCGGCCGTGGTGCCGCCGTCGAGTGGCTCGGCGCTGCCGAGGCCGAACAGCTGCTGGTGGCGCCACCGCTGGCGACGCTCGAGACGCGCGAGCGGCGGGTGCGCGAGGCGCTGGCGGATCTCGTGTGGCAGCAGTCGCACTTCGAGCAGGTGGCCGAAGCACTGGCGGCGGCGGCGCTCGAACAGCACCGCCAGGTGCGTACTGCGGCCCGCGGCGCCAGCGCTGGCCACGCCATCCGCCCCATGCTGCCGGTCGATGTCCTGGCGCTGGTGGTGCTCGATGCGCCGGCACCGCAGCAGTGAGTGAGGGGGTTACCATGGCCGGCAGTGCGACGACGACGTTCACCACGGTGCGCAGCGAGGGCGGCGTGTTGCCCCATGACCTGCTGCTGCAGATCGCCCGGCGCAGCGATGCGCTCCCCGGCCTGGCCGATGCCGACTTCGGCCTCGAGCCGGGCCTGCGGGTGGACGATGCCATCCAGGATGCGTGGAAGCTGGTGTCGACGGCCTGGACCCACTTCGAGGCGATCTGGGAGCGCAAGCCGGCACAGCGCCTGGCCTCGGTGCGCAAGGCGCTCGACGTGCTGTTCGTCGATGGGCTCGGCTATGCGGCGATGACCGAGGAGCCAGCGCCGCTCGATCCGGCGGCGCGCGGGCGGATCAGCCATCGCGTGGGTGGTGTGCCGCTGCTGATCGTGAGCAGCGCCGACCTCGACGTCGGCGAGCGCGGTCGGCGCAGTGCCTTCGCCGAGGCGCAGGCGTTCCTCAATGGCGGCGACGATCTGTGGGGGTTCGTCACCAATGGTCGCACGTTGCGTGTGCTGCGCGATCATGCCAGCCTGAGCCGGGTCGCGTACGTCGAGTTCGACATGATGCAGCTGGTTGCGACCGGCGCGTATGCCGACTTCTGTGTGCTCTGGCTGCTGCTGCAGCGCTCACGCCTGCCACAACCCGGCGAGCGGGCCGATGCGTGCCTGCTCGAGCGTTGGCGCGTCGAGGCCGAATCCCAGGGCGCCCGCGCGTTGCACGAGCTGCGCGGCGGCGTGCGCCAGGCGATCGCGGCGCTCGGCCAGGGGTTCCTCGAGCATCCGGCCAACGATGCGCTGCGCGATCACCTCAGCGGCGGCGCACTCGAGCTGGCCAGCTACTACCGCCAGCTGCTGCGCCTGGTCTATCGCCTGATCTTCCTGTTCGCCGCCGAAGAACGCGACCTGCTGCTGCCCGCGAGTGCCACGCCGCGCCAGCGCACGATTTATCGGCGCTACTACAGCGCCAGCCGGCTGCGCGAACGGCCACCGGCCGCACGCCACGATCACCACAGCGATCTGTGGTACAGCCTGCAGCAGCTGTTCGGCCAGCTCGCCGACGCTGCCACGCCGTCGCCGCTGGGAGTGCAGCCGCTCGGCGGCCTGTTCGCCGCCAGCGACATCCCCGACCTCGAGCGGGCGCAGCTCGAAAATCGCGCGTTGCTCGCGGCGGTCGCCGGCCTGAGTACCGTCGGCGCTGGCGCCACGCTCCGGCGCGTCAATTACCGCGACATGGGCGTCGAGGAGCTCGGCAGCGTCTACGAGGGGTTGCTCGACGAACAGCCGGCGCTCGCGGGCCACGGCGCCCGGCGGCGCTTCGAGTTCACCGGCAGCGGCGAACGCAAGACCAGCGGCAGCTACTACACGCCGCCATCGCTGGTGGCCGAACTGGTGCGGACGGCGCTGTCGCCCCGGCTGGCGGCAATCCTGGCCGCACCCGGCAGCTGGGCCGAACGCCGCGAACGCCTGCTGCAGCTGACGGTCTGCGATCCGGCGTGCGGCTCGGGGCACTTCCTGCTGGCCGCAGCGCGTGCGATCGCCCACGACGTGGCGCGCTGCGCCAACGCGGGCGATGAGCCGTCGCTGGCACAGCAACGTGCGGCACGCCGCGACGTGATCAGTCGCTGCATCTTCGGCGTCGACCTGAATGCGCTGGCGGTAGATTTGTGCCGCATGGCGCTGTGGCTCGAAGGCCATGTGCCCGGCATGCCGATGGCGTTCCTCGAGGATCGTATCCGCCAGGGCAATGCGCTGCTCGGCACGCGCCGCGCGCTGCTGTCGAATGGCATACCCGCAGGCGCATTCACGCCCGTGACCGGCGACGATCCCGTGGTGGCCGGCCGCCTGCGCCGCGCCAACCAGCAGTCGGCGCTGCAGCCGCGCTTGCCATTGCGCTGGGATCCGCCGCCGCCGCCCACCGATGCCGCACCGGCTGTACGCCTCGAGGACGTCGGCCGCCAACGCGAGCGCTGGCAGCGCGAACGCGGCACGCCGGCAGCCCAGCTGGCGCGCCTCAGCGCCGATGTGTGGGCTGCGGCGTTCTTCTGGCCGCTCGATGCGGCGACACCGCCACCGCCGACGACGGCGCTGTGGCACGAGCTGTCTGGTGATGCGTCGCTGGGCGAATACCTCGCCGCCAACGATGCGCCACCACCGGCGCATCCGCATGCCGCCACGATCGCACTGGCGACAGCGCTGGCGCGCCAGTTGCACCTGTTCCACTGGGAGCTCGAGTTTCCGCATGTGTTCGCCGGCGCGGCGCCGGGCTTCGATGTGGTGCTGGGCAATCCACCGTGGGAGCGCGTCGAGCTGCGCGAGCAGGAGTTCTTCGCCCGAATCGATCCCGCGATCGCCGACGCGCCCAATGCCGTCGAACGCAAGCGACGCATCGCCGCGCTCGAGCATGCCGCCGATGCGCCGGCACGCCAGCACTTCCAGCACTACCGCCAGGCGCTGCGCCTCGCCGAACAGACGGGCCGCTTCCTGCGGCTGAGCGGTCGCTTTCCGCTCACCGGCAGCGGCTCGATCAATCTGTATGGCGCGTTCGCCGAATTGATGCATGGCCTCGCGCGAACCACTGGCTCCGTCGGCGTCATCGTGCCCAGCGGCATCGCGACCGATCATGGCAATCGTACGTTCTTCGCCACGCTGGTCGAACGTGGTCACCTGGAACGGCTGTATGACTTCGAGAATCGTCGTGGGTTGTTCACTGATGTCGATAGTCGCATGAAATTCATCCTGCTGACCCTGCGCGCTGCAATTGGGGGGGGGGGGGGAAGGCAGCTTCGAGGCGGCGTTCTTCCTGCACGACCCGGCCGAGCTGCGCGACGATGGGCGGTGCTTCCGCCTCAGCCTCGCCGAGATCACGTTGCTCAACCCCAATACGCGCACCTGCCCGGTGTTTCGCAGCCGCGCCGATGCCGAGCTGACGCTGCGCTGCTATCGGGCGTTGCCGCTGTTGCTGCGCGACGCCAGCGCTGGTCAGCCCGAATCCAACCCCTGGGGCGTACAACTCACGACGATGGTCGACCTGACAGCCGACGCGGCGCAGCTTCGCAGCCGGGCACAACTGCTGGCCGCCGGCGCGCGCGCTGGCGCCCATGGTCGGCTCATCACCGGCGAACAGACATGGCTGCCGCTCTACGAAGCCAAACTCGTACATCAGTACGATCACCGCTTCGCACGCTACGATGATGCCGGCACGACGACGCGCCAGCTGACCGATGCCGAACACCGTGACCCCGACACCGTGCCCCAGCCACGCTACTGGGTCGCCGCCAGCCACGTCGACGCACAACTCGCGGGGCGCTGGCCCCATGGCTGGCTGCTCGGGTTTCGC
>CAIQIY010000501.1 GCA_903871975.1 uncultured Chloroflexota bacterium
ACGGTTGGGTTGAGCGGATTCGATGGCGGTGCACTGGCACGGTTGGCGCAGGTAGCGTTGGTGGTACCGAGCGCGTTCATGCCCGAGGTCGAAGACATGCATCTGGCGTTGTGCCATGGGCTGGCGGTAACGCTCGCCGAGCGCATCCGGGCGTCGGCCCATGAGGACCATCCAGCATGATCCTCGGGCTCGATTTTGGTGGCACCAAGCTGGCGGCCGGCATCGTGAGCGCCGACGGCCGCGTGGTGGCGGCGCGGCGTTGCGCGACGCCCGCGGGCGCCGCCCCGGCCAGTCTGCAGGCGATGCAGCAGCTGGCCCGTGAGCTGATCGCCGAGGTCGGTGCCATCGAGCGCATCGGCGTCAGCTTTGGTGGCCCGGTGGCCGCCGACGGCCGTACCGTGCGCCTGTCGATGCACGTCGCCGGCTGGGAGCAGGCGCCGCTGGCCGAGTGGCTCGAGCGCGCCTTCGATGTCCCATGTGCCTTGGCGAACGATGGCGATGCGGCAGCGCTGGCCGAGCACCGCTTCGGTGCCGGCCGCGGGGTGCGTCACATGCTGTATCTCACGTTGAGCACCGGGATCGGCGGTGGTGTGATCATCGGTGGGGCGTTACATCGCGGCGAACACGCCTGGGCCGGCGAAGTCGGCCATCTCGTGTTGCAGCACGATGGCCCACCGTGCCCGTGTGGCCGCAACGGGTGCCTCGAATCGCTGGCGTCCGGGCTCTCGATCGCGCGTGAGGCGCGTGCCGCCGGCGCGCAGGGCGCGTACGGGTCGAGCGTGCTCGACGCGCATGATCCGGCGGCGCTGACCGCCGCACTCGTGGCGCAGGCCGCTGCCGCCGGCGATCCACGTGCCCAGGCCGTCTGGTCAGCAGCCATGCGCTGGATCGGCATCGGCATTGCATCGGCAGCCAACCTGCTCAATCCGGGGCGCGTCGTCCTCGGCGGTGGCCTGACGCGCGCCGGCGCACTACTCTTCACGCCAGTCGACGCGGCTGCCCGTGCGCGGGCGCTCGACCCGGCGCTGCAGATCGTTCCGGCGGCGCTGGGCGACGACGTCGGCATTCTGGGCGCTGCCGCCGTCGCCTGAAGGGGCTCATGCGGGACGCTGGTCGCGCAGCGTGGCGGCCAGCGACACGGCCAGCACCAGGATGATGCCGGCGACGACAAAGATTCCCGGCAGCCCGAAGATGATCGCCACCGCCGCGCCGAGCAGCGGTGCCGCCGCACGCGCACCCGACGAGACCGAGTTGTCGAGGCCATAGACCACGCCCTCTTCGCCGGCTGGAGTGTAGTGCGCCAGCAATGCGCTGATCGCCGGCCCCATGCCGCCGGTCGCTGCGCCGGTGATCGCCTGCAGCACCAGGAGCTGCCAGCCCTCCGACACGAACCCCTGGGGCAGGAAGAACAGTGCAGCGACGATGCCGCTGCCGATCAGCACCGTGCGATGGCCGTGACGGTCGCCGTGTCGGCCGAGCGTCAGGGCGGCGATGGTGCCAGTGGCTGATGACAATCCGACGACCAGGCCGGTGAAGGTGCTGATGCGTTCGCCGCCATGCAGAATCGAGGCGATGAACAACGGCAGGATCGGCGACAGCATCGTTGGGCCGAGCCAGGTGAGGAATCGCACGGTGTAGGCGCGCGCCACCCCTGGCCGCGCGAGCAGGCCACGCCATGCCGCCAGGATTCCCGTGCGCTGCGCCCGTGGCTCGGCTGGCGTGAAGTGCTCGTGGATGCCAAAGCGCACAATCACCCACGAGATCGACAGCAACACCGCCGTCGTGACGAACACTGCGCGGAACCCGTAGGTATCGGCGATTGCGCCGCCAATCAGCGGGCCAACGGCGACGCCACCCCAGATCGCCACTTGCAGCATGCCCATGGCATAGCCCATGTGCCGCCGTGGTACTGCCGACGCCGCCAGCGCATTGGCCGCCGAGATCGTCCCGGTGATCACGCCCTGGATCGCGCGCAGCAATGCCAACTCTTCGGCCGACCGGGCGAACCCCATCAGCAGGATGATGATCGCACCGCCGAACATCGCCCGCTCGATCATCGGCTTGCGCCCGTGCCGATCTGCCAGCGATCCCCAGATCGGCGACGCGATCGCCATCGTGAGCGCCTGGCCAGCGAACACCATGCCGGCCCAGAACTCGAGGCTGGTACCGGTGGCGCTGCCGAGTTCGCTGACGTACAACGGCAGGAACGGGAAGAACACCGCGAAGCCGACCGCCGAGACTGCCTGTGCGAGGACCAGAACCCACAACGTGCGGCGCCAGGCGGGATCCGGCACATGCTCATTCATCGCCGAGTGCCTGCATCAGATCGGCGATCAGGTCATCGGGATGCTCGAGGCCGACCGACACACGCAGCAATCCGGCCGGCGTGCGGCTCTCCGGGCCTTCGACCGAGGCGCGGTGTTCGATCAGGCTCTCGATGCCGCCAAGACTGGTCGCCCTGGTGAAGAGTTGGACCCGTGCGGCGACGCGCATTGCGGCTGCCGCACCACCATCGATTTCGACCGACAGCATGCCACCGCCAGCGCGCATCTGCCGCATGGCGATGGCATGTCCGGGGTGGCTCGGCAACGCCGGATAGTGCACCCGCGCCACTCGGGGATGCCGCACGAGCGCTTCGGCGACGCGCGTGGCGTTCTCGGTGTGGGCACGCACGCGATACGCCAGCGTCTGGATGCCCCGCAGAATCAGCCAGCAATCGAATGGCGCTGCGACCGCACCACCGTGGCTCTGCAGAAAGCGGATGCGCTCGGCCGGCGGCCAGTCGGCGCGTACCACGACGGCACCGCCCAGGGCATCGCTGTGACCACCGAGATACTTGGTCGTCGCATGCAGCACGGCGTCGGCGCCGAGCGCCAGCGGGCGCTGCAGCACGGGGGTGGCCCAGGTGTTGTCGACGACGCACCATGCCCCCGCGGCACGGGCGATCGCGCTGATCGCCGCGATGTCGGCGATCTTCAGCAGCGGGTTCGATGGGCTCTCGATCCAGATCAGCCGCGTCGTCGGGCAG
>CAIQIY010000502.1 GCA_903871975.1 uncultured Chloroflexota bacterium
CATGTCGCGTCGCGTCTCGGGGGTATCGGGCAGCGGCGCCGGAACCCGCAGCGCATGCGGTGGTGGCCCGGCGTCGGGGTATGGCCGGTGCGTCTCGACGAAGCCGACCGACAGAAAGAACGGCTGCGGCGCTGCGGCGAGGAATGCCGCGGCGCGCTCGGCGAGCAGCGCTGCCGGCGCGACGGGGCTCACGACGTGCTGGTAGCCGAGCATGCGCGGATCATCGGCTTCGTGCTGCACGCCGGCCAGCGCGGTCGTGTAGCCTGCAGCGCGCAGCGTGTGCGCCAAGTGCTGCTGCGGATCATGCAATGCAAAGCCGCGGTGGGCCAGCCCCAGCATCCCTGCCGAGTGCGGCGCCTGGCCGGTGAGCAACGCCGCCCGGCTCGGCGAGCAGGTCGGGGCGGCACTGAACGCCTGGCGGAAGACGACGCCGGCCTCGGCCAGCCGCGCGGTGGCGGGCGTCGCCAGCGCATGGCCATAGGCAGCCGTGTAGCGACCGGTGTCGTGCGAATGGATGTAGAGGATGTTCGGCTGCGGCCGAGCACTCATAATCGCACCTCGAACCGCTGGCGCATCGCCTCGATGATCTCCTGTGGCACGTCATGCACGCTCGCGCCGTCATGCCGGTTCTCGACGATCACCGAAAACACGGTGTAGCCATACTCGCCGGCCAATGCCTGGTAGGGCTCGAGCTCCCACGCCTGCGTGAATGTATTGGCCACCGCGATGCGTGGCTCGTCACCCGCCATCGCCGCACGCACGCCAGCGATACACCACTGGTGCGCCGCGACGATCTGCGTCGCATCGAACTGGTACACACCGCCGCGTACGAAGTAGGCGTCGGCTTCGAACGCCGTGCAGCCGAGCGATGCAGCACAACGGCTCTTGCCGGCACCCGGCAGCCCACGCAACAGATACAACACGCGTTCCATCGACGTCCTCCTCTCGCGTCATGCACAGCACCCGCGTAGGCACACTGGCAGCCAGGCTGCCCCGCTGCTGTGCGCGGCCCATCGCGCCAGGCCGTGGCGTGACACCCCGGGTGTGTCACGCCGGCACCCGCCCATCGGCCGCGTCGGCGTTCACTCGTCAAACGCCCAGCCACGCTGGCTGGCCAGCCCGCGCAAAGCGCGCGCCAGTTGGTCGATCTGCTTGATCAACAGCCGGACCTTCATCGCGGCACCGTCGTCGCTCTCGACCCAGCGCACCAGATCGCCATCGACATGGGCCCGCGCCAGACGGTCGGTCTCATCCAGCATCTGATCGAGCGAACGGATGCGAAAGACGCGCGCCTTGTTCTTCGGCTGGTTCTCGATCGTCGTCTCGAACGCATCATCACCGGGTGGGCTGCCGTCGGGCGCCCAGGCTTCGGCCAACTCGCCCGTATCATCGGGCTCATCGGCATCGGCGTGTTCGGCACCGCCGAGCGCCGCGCCGCGCAGCATGCCGGTGTCGGGCGTCGCGGCATGCAACCCGCGCATCATCTCGGCGTGTGTGTCGACGCCCTGCTGCACGGCCGCCAGCGCCTGATCCAGCGAGAGCGTCGGATTGGCAGCGAAGAAACTGGCGAGTCTGCTGATCTCGGCAGCCGACATCCCCTCGTCGACGGCGGCGCGCGCCAGTTCGAGCTGTGTGCGCGGGTTGGGCACCCGCCGCAGATGATGCGCCTGGGTGACGGTCAGCTCTTCGCGGCGCAGATAGTGCTGGATGGCCTCGGGCAGCTCGAGCAACCCGAGGTAGCGCCGTACGGTTCGCCCGGTGAGGCCAACCAGCGAGCCCACCTGCTCGTCGAGCGCGCTCTCGTCGGCACGCGTCGCCAGATCGGCGCGCAGTCAGGCGAAGGCGCGCGCCTGCTCGAGGTCGTTCAGTGGGCGCCGCTGCAGGTTCTCGGCGAGTTGCTGCACCAGCGTCTGCGGCTCGCCGGCCTCGAGTACGATGCAGGGGACACTGCTCAGCCCCAGTTCGAGCGCAGCGACGCGCCGACGGTTGCCGTAGACGACGGTATAGCGGCCGGCTGTCCCGGCCACGACGCCAATCGGTTGAAGCAGCCCGTAGTCGGCGATGGTGGCCGCGAGGCCCGAGACGTCACCCGGATCTTCGCGCACCCCTGCGGGATCGGCGTCGAGGAGCGTCGGGTCGATGGCGCGTACGTGCATGCTGCTGTCTACTCCCTGCTGAGATGATGTTGGGACGTATTATACGGCGCAGGATGCCGCCGTGGCACGGGCATCGCCCTCGTCTGCTGACGAGTTCGCCGCATGGGGCACGGTCACGCCGCCACACGGTCGCGCGATGCATGCCAGACGCCTCGCCGGCAGCGATGGCGGCACCCGCGCCTGGCTCCCGACGCATCCGTCGTTCGACAGGCGCCTGTGCTATACTCGGGGGCATGCACCAGCACCGGCGAGCGCGCCCGGCGCGGTGGCCGCTGGCAGAGGAGCGCAGGATGACCATCGACGAATCGATCGAACACGAACAGCACTACATCGTGCAGACGTATGTACGTCCAGGCTTTGTCATCGAACGTGGCGACGGATGTTACCTGTACGACACGAACGGGCGCCAATACCTCGATTGCGTCGCCGGGATCGCGGTCAATGCGCTGGGATACGGCGATCCCGATGTCACCGCGGCCATTCAGGCAGCAGCCGGCGGCGTGTTGCACCTCTCGAACCTGTACCACTCAAAACCCGCCGGTGCGCTCGCCAGGATGCTGATCGAAGCGACGCCAGGCCTGGATCGGGTGTTCTTCTGCAACAGCGGCACCGAAGCGATCGAGGGCGCGATCAAGTTCAGTCGGCGCCACGCGATCGATACCCATGGCCCGGGCAAGCACACGATCGTGGCATTCAGCGGGTCATTCCATGGCCGCACGATCGGTGCCGTCTCGATCACGGCCCGCGAGAAGTACCGCCAGCCCTTCGAGCCGGTGATGCCAGGCGTCCGCTTCGCCACCTTCAACGACATCGATGGTGCGCTGGCAGCGATCGACGACGACGTCTGTGCGGTCGTGGTCGAGCCAGTCCAGGGCGAGGGCGGCCTGAGCGTCGCCACCGATGCGTTTCTGGCGGCGCTGCGGGCGCGCTGCGACGCGACCGGGGCGCTGCTGGTGTTCGACGAGATTCAGTGCGGCGTGGGTCGTACCGGGACGCTCTGGGCACACGAGCCGAGTGGCGTGACGCCCGACATCATGACGGTGGCCAAGCCGCTCGGCGGTGGCTTGCCGATCGGGGCCATCCTGGTGCGCGAGCGCGTCGCCGCGACGATCCACGCCGGTGACCACGGCTCGACGTTCGCTGGCGGACCCTTCATCACCACCGTGGCCGGCGCCGTGTTCCGCAAGCTGAGCGCGCCGGGCTTTCTGGCACATGTGCGCGAAGTGGGCGATTATCTGGGCGAGTCGCTCGACGAACTGGCGAGCCATCGCGACGACATCGTCGAACTGCGGGGTCGTGGCCTGATGCGTGGCATTCAGATTCGCGGCGATGCCGCCGCAGTGCGCGAGGCCGGGCATCACCATGGGTTGCTGCTGGCCACCGCCGGCGAGGATGTGCTGCGCCTCGTGCCGCCGCTGACCTTCGCCCGGCACCACGTCGACGAAGCCATCGGCCTGCTGCGCACCAGCCTCGACGCGGCACGCTGAGCGCGTGCTGCCGCGCTGGCCGGCCGGCGCCACTGCGGCACATCATCACAGCAGCCCCGCTCTCGCGATGCGGGAGCGGGGCTGACCACCAACGGGGGCGAGGGGCGTCGCGCGGTCGGCATGCCATCCCGGGGGCTGCGCCTGCGAGCCGCGGTGGCCGATCACGACCGGGGAGCACACGACGCGCTACGGTGCGTCACTCGTGATCCGGGCCACCGCGCGCGCTCAGCGACTGCATCGCGACTTCCGGGCCGCTGTCGCGCTCGACCCAGACGCCACACTCGCTGCCGCCGACGCTCACCCCCAGCTCGACCGGCGTGCCGTCCATGCGCAGTACCGGGTGGTAGTACCGCGACACTTCGCGTGCCTCGCCGACGATGTAGTGGCCGATCAGCGACCGGCGGAAGCGATCGGTGGTGCTGTTGGGGAAACTCCCGTGGACCAGCTGGCCATTGAAGAACAGCACATCGCCGGCGCGCATCACCACCGGCACGGGGTGCATGCCGTCGGCGAGCGGTACCGTGACATCGGTGAAGCTGTTGTTGAGATCGGCGTCGACCGTGCACAGCACCGGCAGCTGATGCGTACCCGGCACGACCTGCAGGCATCCGTTGGCTTCGTCGCAGTCGTCGAGTGCCAGCCACGCCGCGATACACGTACCCGGATTGACCTTGAGGTAGTACTGGTCCTGGTGCAGCGCCTGGCCACGCGCGCCTGCCGGCTTGAAATACAGCATCGTCTGCACCGCGAACGGCTCGGTGCCGAGCAACGCCGTCATCGCCTGCGCCAGACGCGCATCCAGCAACCACTGCAGGCTGAGCTCGTCCCAGCGATGCATGTGGATCATGCGGGGAAACCGCTTCAGCGGATCAGCGCTCGACAGATCGACGCCGCTGAAATCGCCCGGATGCGCGCCGCGGGCGCGCAGCTCCATGTAGTGGTCGCGCAGCGTGGCGACCTCGTCGGCACCGAAGAGCCCCGGGACGAGGGCAAAACCCTGCTCCTGGAAGTGCCGTACCGCATCGATTGACGTCATCGTACTCCTCCCATGCTTGATGCGTTCACCAGAGGCGCCCCTGGTCGCCAGGCCCATCGCCGGCGCCGGGTTCGCGGTAGGGAATGCCGAGGTGCTGATACGCCCGTGGCGTCGCGATGCGACCACGCGGCGTACGTTGCAGGAAGCCGAGCTGCAACAGGAATGGCTCATATACATCCTCGACGGCGTCGACCTCTTCGGCCAGCGCAGCGGCGAGGGTCGAGAGCCCCACTGGCCCGCCACGAAACAGCTCGATGATGCTGCGCAGCAGGCGCCGGTCGTTTTCGTCGAGCCCGAGTTCGTCGACTTCGAGGCGTGCCAGCGCTTCACGGGCGACTTCGTGGGTGATGACGCCACCGCCGACGACCTGGGCGTAGTCGCGTACGCGCCGCAGCAACCGGTTGACGATGCGCGGCGTGCCGCGCGCGCGGCGGGCGATCTCGCGGGCGCCCTCGTCGTTGGCCGTGATGTCGAAGATACGCGCCGCCCGCATGACGATCTCGTAGAGTGCGTCGTCGCCGTAGAATTCGAGACGCAATACCGAGCCAAAGCGGTCACGCAATGGCGAGGTGAGCAGTGCCAGCCGGGTGGTGGCGCCGATGACGGTGAACCGTGGCAGGCTGAGCCGCAGGTTGCGTGCGCTGGGGCCCTTGCCGACCATGATGTCGAGCGCGAAATCCTCCATCGCCGGGTAGAGAACCTCTTCGATGGCCCGGTTCAGCCGATGGATTTCGTCGATGAACAATACGTCATCGGGGCGCAGGTTGGTGAGAATGGCCGCCAGGTCGCCGGCACGCTCGATCGCCGGGCCCGATGTGAGTCGCAGGTTGACGCCCATCTCGTTGGCGAGCACGCCGGCCAGGCTCGTCTTGCCCAGCCCCGGCGGGCCATAGAGCAGGGTGTGATCGAGTGGTTCGCCGCGGCCCCGCGCAGCTGCGATCGCGATCCGCAACTGCTCGACGACCTTCTCCTGGCCGATGAACTCGGCGAGGCGCCGTGGCCGCAGGCTCTTCTCGACCAGCTGGTCATCATCGCCCGAGTTGGGGGTTACCACGCGATTGGTGCTCATGGCAGCCTCGATCCACGCCAGCGACCGTCAGTATACCACGACCGCGCGGTTTCGCCGGCAGCGCGGCATCGCTCGCCCCCGGCCCCGCTCCCGCGCTGCACGTGACACGGTCCTGCATGGGCTGCCGGGATCTCCGCGCGCCAGCGCGGGTGGGTGCCGGTGCGGCGGTGAGCCCGCGCCTACAGCGTGGGGGTGTCGCGCAACTGCGGGGGTGCGGGCGCAACGGCGCGCGCCCGATTGCGGCGAATCGTGTAGGATGGCGGAGTGCACCGCAGGCGTGCGTGCCGCGTGCGGCATCGGCCGCCCATCGTCCAGCGCGCCAGACATGGCGCGTCACCATAGCAGCGGAGGATATGTGTCATACCGCATCAAACTGGATCCACGCCCGATCAGCCCCGGGTTGAGCGTCCGCACCCTCGTCGATCAGCACCTGTATGCCTACAACGCGGCGCGGCTGCGCGAGGCCTGTCAGTTGTTCGCGCTCAAGATTGCCCAACCCGACACCACCATCGGTGTGACGCTCTCGGGCGCCCTCACGCCCACGGGGCTGGGCACCGCCACGATCGTTCCACTGATTCGCGCCGGCCTGATCGACTGGATCGTCTCGACTGGCGCGAATCTGTATCACGATCTCCACCGTTCGCTCGGGTTCACGCTGTGGGGCACGACACCACACACCGATGACATCGCATTGCGCGAGCAGCGCCTCATCCGTATTTATGACATCTTGTTCGACCAGGAGGTGTTGCTCGAATCCGACGCATTCCTGCGCCGCTGCATCGCTGGCCCGGAGTTTCAGCGCAGCATGAGCACTGCCGAGCTGCACTTTCTGCTCGGACGCTACACCCAGGCGCGCGAGCGCGCCCTCGACAGCGAATACGTCTCGATCCTCACCGCGGCCCATGAGTGCGGCGTTCCGCTGTACACGTCCAGCCCGGGCGACTCGACCATCGGCATGAATGTTGCGGCACTGGCGCTGGCGGGCAATCGGCTGCGCTTCGATGTCGAGGCCGATGTCAACGAGACGACGGCGATCGTGCATCGCGCCAAGCGGCAGGGCGGCCGCAGCGCAGTGGTGATCTTCGGTGGCGGCTCACCGAAGAACTTCATTCTGCAGACGGAGCCACAGCTTCAGGAGATCATGGGCATCGCCGAGAAGGGGCATGACTACTTCATCCAGTTCACCGACGCACGCGCCGATACCGGCGGACTGAGCGGCGCGACGCCCAGCGAGGCGATGACGTGGGGCAAGGTCGATCCCGATCAATTGCCCGACACGGTGGTGTGCTACACCGACAGCACCATCGCACTGCCGATCTTCACCGCCTACGCGCTCGAGGTGGCCGGGCAACGGCCCCTGCGCCGGCTATACGACCAGCGGGAAGACGCGCTGGCGACGTTGCGTGCCGATTACCTCGCTGCACGCCAGGAAGATTGAGAATCCTCAACGTCGGGAGAATGCCCTGTCACGCCAGTGCGCGCACGGTGCGGCGAGAATGATCCCACGATCCACCACGATCGACGCACCACCGCCGATCACCTGAACCGCGGTGGTGCGGCATGCATCGCGAAGAGGGCATCATGGAGCTGATCATCCGCCAACGCCACGATCGATTGGGTGAGCATCATCACACATACCTCGAGAGCCGGCTGAATCGCCTTGGGCGGTATATGGACACGCTTGAGCATGCGACCGTCGAGCTCACCGAGGAGCGACGCAGCCACGAGGGCGTGGTCCATCGCATGCAGATCACGCTGCGGGGCGCGCATGGTGTCCTGCTGCGCGCCGAGCGCCATCACGCCGATCTGCGGGCGCTCATCGACGACGTCGCCGATGTGCTGCAGCGCCAGATCACGCACTACAAGGAGCGCCACTGGCGGCGTGGCCGGCTGCGCCGCCGCGGTGACGAAATCGTCGAGACCGACGTGGCACCAACGATGTCGGAACCACCGATGTTGCGGCAGATCACCCGGACCAAGGTGTTCGCAGTCACGCCGATGTACAGCGACGAAGCGATCGAGCAGATGGAGCTGCTTGGCCACGACTTCTTCGTCTTCCGCGATGCCGACAACGACGAGATCGCGGTGGTCTATCGCCGGCGGGATGGTCAGTATGGCTTGTTGATGCCACGCCTCGAGATGCCGTGACGGCTGGCGCAGGCGCCGTGCACATCGGTGCGACAACGACGACACGCTGGTCAGCGGGCGCTGGCCAGCGTGTCGGGAAGCAACCGGCTGCTGGATGTCAGGCCTTGCGTGCCGTAGGGATCACAACCAGCGCCACCACCATGCCCAGGAACAACACCAGATCGATCATCGTCAGCGCGTCCATCGTCAACTCCTCATCATGCTCAGCGTGTCGTACGGCCGCCGGGCAACACGACCAGCGTCACGACCATCACGACGAACAGTACCAGGTCGATCATCGTCATCGCGTCCATCGTCATCATCTCCCTGGCGGCGCCGCTGCCGACGCCGCATCATCATCATCAACCGATCATCAGCCGTGCCGGCCCGCTGCCGACCACAAACCACTCAACCTCAGGACGTATATGCCGTCTCGCCGTGCTGCGTCGCATCCAGGCCCTGAGCCTCCTCGTCGGCCGACACGCGGATCCCGATCACCCGATCGATGATCTTGAGCAGCACAAAGGTGATCAACGCCGCATATGCCACGACCACGACCACCGCGATCAGCTGGTTGACCAGCAAGCCCGGATTGCCGGCGAGCAGCCCGTCCTGCCCGGCAGGATTGACCGCCTTGGTGGCGAAGATGCCGGTCGCGATCGCGCCCAGGATGCCACCCACGCCGTGGACACCGAAGACATCGAGCGCATCATCGACACGCCCGCGGACGACGAACTCGACTGCGAGGTAGCACACCAGGCCGGCGAGAAACCCGATCAGCAACGCGGACGTCGGCGTCACGAAGCCGGCGGCCGGGGTGATCGCGACCAGGCCAGCCACCGCGCCCGCTGCAGCTCCCAGCACGCTCGGCGTGCGGTGGCGGATCCAGCCGACCGTCAGCCAGGTGAGCATCGCCATCGCCGCGGCCAGGTGCGTCACGACGAAGGCATTCACCGCCAGGCCGTTGGCACCCAGCGAGCTGCCCGCATTGAACCCGAACCAGCCAAACCACAGCAGCGCCGTGCCCAGCACCGTCATGGTGACGTTGTGGGGTGGCATCGGCGCAGCACCGTAGCCCAGCCGCTTGCCCAGCACCAGCGCACACACCAGTGCCGACACGCCCGACGTGATGTGAACCACCGTGCCGCCGGCAAAGTCCAGCGCACCGAGCTTGAAGATCCAGCCATCGACCGCCCACACCCAGTGCGCGACCGGCGCATAGACCAATGTCGCCCACAGCAGGGCGAACACGATGAACGCCTGGAATCGCTTGCGCTCGGCGAACGCGCCCGAGATCAGCGCCGGCGTGATCACGGCGAACATCATCTGGAACACCATGAACAGCGCGTGCGGGATGGTGGTGCCGTACGTCGGGCTCGGCTCAAGGCCGACGCCCTGCAGACCCAGGTGGTCGAGACCACCGATGAAGCCGCCCTGGCTCGGGCCAAATGCCAGCGTGTAACCCCACAACGCCCACTGCACCGAGATCAGCGCGAGAATGAAGAAACTGTGCATCAGGGTCGAGAGCACATTCTTCTCGCGGACCATGCCACCGTAGAACAGCGCCAGCCCCGGCGTCATCAACATCACCAGCGCGACTGACACCAGCACCCAGACGGTATCGGCTTGATTGATCTCCATCGGCCTCGACTCCTCCACTCGCTCGCCCACAGTGCGTCGGCACGCACCACCATCTCGGCGCGTCATCGCGCTCGCCCGCCGATCCTGCGGGATCGGTGCCATCACGCCTTCGTTGCGCAACTGGTTGATGCTGATAGAATACGCGCAGATCATCGGTCGCGGAAGGGACCATTCTCACGAAGCTCGACCAGAACCGCTTGTGCAAAGTGTCCAAAACAAGGTGGTTTCATGTCCGATCCAGGTCTTGCGCACGCCATCGCAGCGCTGGTGACCAGCCAGCGCATCGCGGCGTTCGCCACCAGTGACGCCGGTACACCGGCCGCGTCGCTGGTCGCCTTTGCCCTCGATACATCCGCCACCGGTGCGTTGCTGCATCTGAGCGATCTGGCGGCCCACACGCGCAATGTGCGCCACGATCCGCACGCCGCGCTGCTGATCCATGCCCCAGACGCCGATCCGGACGCCGATCCGCAGATGCTGGCGCGCCTCACGCTACGCGGCGTCGTCATGCCGCTGACTCGCGACCATCCAGACTACATGGCGGCGCGTGCCGGCTACCTCGCCCGCCTGCCGCACGCCGAACCGCGCTTCGCATTCGGCGACTTTCGGCTCTACCGTCTCGCGATCCGCGACGTGGCATATGTCGGCGGTTTCGCGCGCGCCATGCGCCTCACGGTGGCCGAATTTGCCGATGTCATGCGACCGGCCACGGAGGATTCGCGATGACCACGATCGCCTATTTTGATTGTTTCTCGGGGATCAGTGGCGACATGGCGCTCGGTGCGCTCCTCGATGCCGGGGCCGATCTGACGGCCTTGCGCGCCACGCTCGGCCGACTCGGCGTCGCGGGCTGGACGCTGGAGGCGCAGCGTGGCATGCGTGGCCCACTCAGCGGCGTGCGGGCGTTGGTCGACGCCCCCGAGACCACCCAGCACCGCCATCTGGCCGACGTGTGCACGATCATCGCCGCAGCAGCGCTCTCGCCACGCGTCACCCGGCAGAGCCTGGCAGTCTTCGAGGCACTGGCGCACGCCGAGGGGCGCGTCCACGGCGTCGCCGCCGAGCAGGTGCATTTTCACGAAGTCGGCGCGCTCGACGCGATCATCGACATCGTCGGTGTCGTCGCCGCGCTCGAGCAGCTGGGCGTCGAGCACGTCTATGCCTCGCCACTGCCACTCGGCAGCGGCTGGGCGCGCTCGGCCCATGGGCGCATTCCGGTGCCGGCGCCGGCCACGTTGGCATTGCTCAGCGCCGTCGGCGCCCCGGTCACCGCCGACACGACGCCATTCGAGCTGGTGACACCGACGGGTGCGGCACTCCTCGCCACGCTGGCGCGCTTCGAGCGGCCGGCATCACGACTCAGCCGCGTGGGGTACGGGCTGGGTGCACGCGACCTCGATCG
>CAIQIY010000503.1 GCA_903871975.1 uncultured Chloroflexota bacterium
AAACGGTTCTTCCCGGAACGCCAACTCGATCCGACGTGGTACAATGGATTATCCGACGCGATCTTCATGACCAGCCGCGACGGTCACCACTGGGAGCGGCGGCATCGCGAGGCGTTTCTGCGGCCCGGGCCAGATCCCGACAACTGGACCGAGCGCAACATGTACGTTGGCCCGGGCATCGTCGCCACCGGCCCTGCCGAGCTATCGATGTTCGTCGTCGAGCACTACCGGCACCCGACGGCGCATGTCCGGCGTGCCACGATACGCACCGACGGATTCGTGTCGGTCGCCGGCGACTACGACGGCGGGGTGCTGCACAGCCGGCCATTGCGGTTCGCCGGCGCGCGGCTGCGGCTCAACATCGCCACCTCAGCTGGCGGCGCGGCGCGGGTCGCGCTGTGCGGGCTCGATGACCAGCCCATCGCCGGGCACAGCTTCGACGACTGTGACGAGATCTACGGCGACCAGATTGACCGCATCGTGACGTGGCGCGGCGGCGCCGACATCGCAGCACTCGCCGGCCAACCCATCCGCATGCAGGTGCGCCTGCACGACGCCGACCTGTACGCGCTCCAGTTCGGCCCACCCACCTGACCAGCCGCCCGTCGCCGGGCCAACGCTCGGCGGCGCCGTCATCAATCTGCCGCGCCCGACGGGCGCCAGCGACAAGAAGGAGGTATCCCATCGACGGGACCCACGGACCGCGTGTTTCCCTGGCCCGAGTCGTTCCAGATCAACGCAGGAGGTTTTCATGTCCATGCGTACGCGTCAGATCGCACTGATCACGCTGCTCAGCCTGGCCACCGCGATCATCGCCGCCTGTGGCGGTGCCGCCCCGCCGCCGCCGGCCGAGCCAGTGATCCAGACCGTCGTCGTCGAGCAGACTGTGGTCGTCGAGCAAGTCGTCGAGCGTCCGGTCGTGCAGACACCCACGCCGATGCCAACCGCCGAGGCGAAGGAAGAGCTTGCCGCCGATCAGACGTTGACCTACGTCTCGCGCAACTTCAACCGGCTGGACCCGGCAGCGGAAGGTGGCTTCGGCCGCTTCATCATCTCGCACCTCTGGATGCCGTTCTTCCTGCGCGACAATCAGAACAACCTCCAGCCATGGCTCGCCACCGGCTACGAGGTCAACGCTGATGGCACCGTCTACACCATCAACATCGACCCGAAGGCCGTCTGGTCGGATGGCACGCCGGTGACGGCGCAGGAAGCCATCGACTACTGGACCTACGGCCTGGATCCGAAGCGCTGCGAGGGCTGCTACCTGGCGGCATTCTCGGGCTTCGACGTGATCGTCGGCGCCAAGGAGATCATCGACGGCACCGGCACGGCGCTCACCGGCGCGGTCGCCAAGGATGAGAAGACCCTTGAGCTCACCCTGATCGGCCCCGATCCGATCTTCATCAACCGCCTGGCGCTGTTCGACACCGGCTTCGCCAAGATGGAAGATGTCGAGAAGGGCCCGCTCTACGCAGCCGACGGCACCGCCCGGGTCAACGGCCCGTTCATGGTCAAGATCTGGGACCCCGACAAGGGCCGCTACGAGATCGTGCAGAATCCGAACTGGTGGGGCGACAAGAAGCCGACGCTGACCCGCATCGTGGCGCTGCCGGCACCCGACGAGAACGTCTCGTTCGTGATGTGGCAGAACAACGAGGTCGATGCCGCGCAGCTCCTCACCAACATTCGCGAGTCGATCCGCGCCGAGACGCCTGACGTCTTCACGCCGATCCCCTACGCCACCAACTTCCTGTTCCCGCTGTTCGCCATCGAACCGCTCGACGACATCAATGTCCGCAAGGCATTGGCGTATGCCGTCGACTGGGACGCGGCGGTGGCGGCGGCGTGGGAGAACTCGCGCAACGACCGCGTGATGACGGGCATTCTGACGCCGGAGCTCGCCTGCTACAAGGAGGGCAACTGGCCGGATTGGGGCTTCGATGTCGAGAAGGCCAGGCCGCGCTCGCCGCATCGAAGTACGGCTCGGCCGACAAGCTGCCGAAGATTCGCATCAACACCAATGGCCAGTCGCCCAACTACATCCGCATGGCCGAAATCATGGCGGAGCAGTGGAAGACGAACCTGGGGATCACCGACGTCGAGATCAAGCCCGGCCCGATCGACTCGTTCGGTCAGGAAGCCGATCTGGTGCAGGTGCGCCGATCGAGCGCCGGTGCGATCATCCCCGATCCGGTGAGCTTCCTGTCGGGCCACTACAACTCGTTCATGTCGAAGACCACGTCTGACGCGGTGAGCGGCGCGGTCCAGGCGGGTTCGGGGATCAGCGACGACGAGGTCGGCGCGATGCTCGATGAGCTGAAGCTCATGAAGCGCGACGATCCGGCGTTCTGCGAGAAGGTGCAGGCAGCCGAGGCCAAGCTGCTGGGCAACTACTACATGTTCCCGATGATCTGGGACAAGTTCGAGTACCTGACCAAGCCGTGGGTCAAGAACTTCAACGCCAACGTCGACAACAACTGGTACACGCTGCTCGACATGTACATCGTCAAGCACTGATCCGGTCGTCGATGCCCGCCGGGCGCGCTCGCGCCCACCATGTCCGACCGGGGCCGCGCCAGCCGGCGCGCCCCGGCCCCTGCCCACAAGCATCGTGGTTGGCGTGTCATCGCTGCACACCCAGGAGGTCACTCCGATGCTCAAGTACTTCGCCAGCCGCATGGCACTGGCGCTGCCCACGCTGATCGCCGTGCTGTTCATCACCTTCAGCCTGATCGCGGTCAGCCCGTTCGATCCGGTCAAGATGATGCTGGCTGCCGCCGAGATGGGCCTGGACAACGCCGAGAATGTCGCACGCATGCGTGAGGCGTTGGGGCTGGATCGGCCCTTCCTGTTGCGCTTCACTGATTATGTCCAAGGATTGCTGATCGGCGACTGGGGCACGTCGATCAATGGCCAGCGCGACGTCTGGCGCATGATCGAGAACGGCTTCCCGGTCTCGGCACAATTGGGCCTCGCCGCGGCGGTAATGACGGCATTGATCGGCATCCCGCTTGGTATCCTCGCGGCAGTCAAACAGAACTCATGGATCGATTATGCGATCGTGGCCGTCACATTGGTCCTGCGGACCATGCCGGTGTATGTGCTGGCGCCAGTGTTATTGATTGTGCTGGTATTGCAGCTCAAGGTGATGACGGTCCCACGTGGTTGGGAAGGCGTGTTCAGCTCCAAGGCCATTCTGCCGATCCTGTTGCTCACATTTGGCCCGCTGGCCGTCGTGGTACGCCAGACGCGCCAGGCGGTCCTCGATGTGGTCTCGAATGACTATGTACGCACCGCGCGTGCCAAGGGGCTATCGGACTACCTCGTCGTCGCGCGGCACATCCTGCGGAATGCCTTGATCCCAATCGTGACGATCATGGGCTTTGTGACCGAAGGGCTGATCGCCGGCAGCATCTTCATGGAGAGCATCTTCGCGATCCCGGGCTTTGGTTCGGTATCGGAAGCGGCCTTCCGCGGCTTTGATTATCCGGTGATCATGGGTGTGACGATCGTGAGCTCGGTGCTGGTGATCCTGACCAACACGATCATCGACATGATTTATCCCGTCCTTGATCCGCGCGTACGACTGGAGGGCTGAGCGATGACGCAGACGAACGCCGAGCCCGCCGGCACGGGCGGGGCAGTGACGTTGCCGGAAGTACGGCGGCAACGCTCGTTGTGGGGCGATGCGCTCCGCAAGCTGGTGCGCAACCGCCTGGCCGTCCTTGGGCTGGCGATCACCTCGGTCCTGATCTTCGGTGCGATATTCGGGCCGGCGCTGGCGCCGTACTCGTACACCCAGCAGCATCTGTTGCGCACGGCCGAGCTGCCCAGCGGCGACTTCTGGTTCGGCACCGACGAGATCGGGCGCGACATGTTCAGCCGCATTCTGTACGGTGCACGCACCGCCGTGATGGTAGCAGCGATCAGCACGCTCATCAGCGTCGTGCTGGGCATGGTGATCGGCGCGGCAGCCGGCTATGCCGGTGGTTGGATCGACTCGGTGATTTTACGTATCACCGACATCACGATGTCGATGCCATCGATCCTGCTGGCGGCACTGATCGCCGCGACGGTGAAACAGCCAGTCATCAACTGGGCCAAGAACGTCCACGAACAGACCGGGTTCCCATTGTTCGCCGATGTCACCTGGCTCGACCTCGTGATCGTATTCGGTGGGCTGTCGCTGGTGTTCTGGCCCGTGTATGCGCGCCTCATCCGCGGCCAGATCCTGTCGCTGCGCGAGAAGGAGTTCATCGAGGCGGCGCGTGCCTCGGGCGTACCAGCGCTCCAGATCGCGATGCGGCACCTGATGCCCAATGCGCTGGGGCCAGTGATCGTGCAGCTCACGTTCAGCTTCTCGGCAGGCATGGTGCTGGAGTCATCGCTCAGTTATCTGGGAATCGGCATTCAGCCGCCACAAGCCAGCTGGGGCAACATGATCAGCTCGAATATCGGCAGCTGGTCCTACCGCCCGTGGCTGGTAGTCGTCCCATCGCTCACACTGGCAATCGCCACGCTGGGGGTCAACTTCCTCGGCGATGGCCTGAATGATGCACTGAACCCGCGCTCGTCGACGAAGTGAGCCGATCGCTGCCACGACGCTGGCGATGACACGTGACTGACCGACGATCGATCTGGCGAGGAGGCCACGATGGCGCGTTATCCACAGGCCGTGCTCGTTTCGTGCGAGATCCCATGGGATGAGCACGAGCAACTGCTCGAAGACGTGTTCCGTGCCGAGGTCCGTGCGACGCTGGCGGCGGGGTTCCAACACCTCTACATCTTTGGCACAGCGGGCGAAGGCTACGCGGTCGATCTGCCGCGATTGCGCCGGATCGTGACGATCTTCGCCGAAGAGACGCTGCGGCCCGACGTATTCCCGATGGTCGGCGTGATCGCGCTGTCGACAGCGACGACGCTCGAGCGGCTGCGGATCGCATACGATGCCGGCTTTCGCACCTTCCAGATCTCGTTGCCATCGTGGGGTGCGCTGAACGACGACGAGGTGCTGCGCTTCTTCCACGATGTGTGCGGCGCATTCCCCGACGCACGCTTCCTGCACTACAACCTGCCGCGGGCCCGCCGGCTGCTCGATGGCGCGCTCTACCGGCGGCTCGTCGCAGCAGTGCCGAACCTGGTCGCGACGAAGAACACCGGTGGCAGCCACGGGCGCGCCGCCGACCTGATGACGCACGCGCCGGAGCTGCAGCATTTCTTCGGCGAGGAGAACTTCGTCCACGGCTGTCTGTTCGGCGAGTGCTCGTTGTTGTCATCGGTGGGGGTACTGGCACCGCAGCTGGTACAGGAGTACTTCGCCGCTGGCCTCGCGCGCGACATCGCGCGCATGTTCAGCCTGCAACACGAATTCCTGCGCTTCTTCCGCGAGGCGCTGGCACCGATCCAGGGTGAGCGCATCGACGGTGCCTACGACAAGGCGATCGTGCGCCTCAGTGGCGCCACGATGCCGTTGCGGCTGCTCTCGCCCTACCAGGGGTTGAGCGACGACGAATACGCCGCCGTCGAGCAGATCTTCCGCGCGAACTTTGCGCGCTGGAGGTGACGATGCGGCTCATCGACAGCGGCACGATCGTCGCCGGCATCGCCGGTACACCGCATGCGATGCATACCTTTCCGGCCGGCGCGACGCTCGCCG
>CAIQIY010000504.1 GCA_903871975.1 uncultured Chloroflexota bacterium
GACCGCATCGACCGCGACCTTGACCACGTCGGCTTCGCCGCCGGGCAGCAGGCGGGCCAGCGCTTCGCGTGCCGCCGTCAGGTCCAGTTCGGCGGCGCGGATCTCGCGCGCCCGCACGACTTCGGCGTTCTCCAGGTCGCGCTGCGCCTGCACGACGGCGTCCTCGGCGGCGGCGACTTCGTCGAGCACCTGGTCCTGCTGCAGCTCGGCGATCAGGTCGCCGGTGCGCACCGTGTCGCCGGTGTTGACCTTCACCGTGTCGACGCGGCCATCGCGCTTGAATGCGAGGCGCGACTGGTCGATCGGCATCGCGCGTGCGGTGACTTCGAGCGGGCGGGTGAGCTCACCGCGTTGTACGGTGTAGGTGGGCCGCTCGAGCCCGGGATCGGGTGGCAGCGCCGTCGGCGTAGGCAGTTCGGCGGGCGTCGGCGTCGGTGCCGTCGCCGCCCCCGAGGTGCAGGCGGCCAGCAGGGCGATACACATCGCACCACTGACCAGACGAAGACCACGTTGCATCATGAGCGCCATGATTCACCCCTGACCGTTTCCTGCAGCGAATGACGATTGCCTGGCGATGGCACTCCTGCGCTCAACCGACTGGCGCCGGGCCATCGGGACTCTTCACGTTGAATCCCTGATACTCGGGGTCGACTTGCGGTGCACAGACGTCTGGTGTGGCGCCGCCGACGACGCATTCGGCGAACGCCGTGGTCAGACGCTGGGCATCGGCCAGGACGCGCGTCAGGTCGGCGCCGTCCCGGGCGGCGACGATCGCCTGGAACAGCCAGTAGGTGTCGATCTGCGACGTATACAGCGCGTAGTTGCTCTCGCCCTGCGCGACTGGCTGGCTGAGCGCGTCGCGGTAGATCTCGTAGAGCTCTTGCGTCGCCGGCGGGCTCGCTGCCAGGAAGGCGTCACTCTCGGCGACCGAGCGCCGTGCCGGCAACGCGCCGTACAACAACGTGGTGTCGGTCGACAGGAACTTGAACCACTCCCAGCAGGCTTCGGGCGCGCGCGCCTGGGCGCCGATGAACATGCCGCGCGCCTGCAATTCGCCTGCACGCAGGCCACCACCGCCGACGGGCAGCGGGCCGATGCCGACCTCGAAGGGCTCTTCGACCTGGAAGCCGTTGTCTTCGCTGCTGGTGAACGAGTAGCCGTAGTCGAACCACAATCCGGCACGCCCCGACTGCACATACTCGTACGACCGGTCATCCCATGAGTCGGATTGCTTGTATGGCAGGCTGATCGGTGGCATCACCTGATGGACCTGCGACAGGTCCAGGTACCACCGGATGGCACGCTCGACCGCCGGATCGGTATAGTTGGGCCGCAGGTCCTGCCCGGTACCGACCGTCAGCCGCCCGCCGAATTGCCCGGTCCAGAACACGATGTCCTGCGCGATGCCGCTGTAGGGCACATACCCAAAGATCTTCTTCTCGCCATCGCCGGCAGTGGCGGCCTTGGCGGCCTCGAGAAACTCATCGGGGCCCCAGCCGGCCTGCGGTGCGCCCAGCCCGAGCGCGGCAAATCGTGTCTTGTTGTAGTTGAGCGTGCGCACGTTGAACGATGCCGGCAGCGCGATCATGCGCCCGTCGCGACGGAACGCCGAGATGAGTGCCTGCGGGTAATCGTCGGCCGCAAAGGTGGCGTCACCGTCGATCAGCGGCTGGAGATCCAGCACCGCCGCGAGATCAGCCGGGTCTTCGATCGGGTCGGACCAGAAGAAACAGTCGGCGGAGCCGGCGAGCGTGGCGAGCTTGACTTCGCCACTGAATTCGGGATTGACCAGCTTGACGAAGATGTCGGGGTATTGCTCGCGGAATCGGCGCACCAGCGGGCGCAGATTGCTGGTGTTGTAGCCGTAGGCCGCGAACGTGACCTCGGTGCCGCCTTCCGGGGCGACCTGCGGCTCGGGTGTGGCCACGATCACCGGGCGCAGGTCGGGTGCCAGCGTCGGCGTGAGCAGCATCTGCTCGCGGTTGGTGCGGTAGCTGGCCTGGGCACGCTGCAGCGCATCCTTCGCGCTGGTGTTCGGGTCGTTGATCACGGCGCCCGACGCTTCCTGCAGCGCCGAGGCCAGCATCCAGTCGGGTTGGCGCAGCATCGGCGGCGTGCCACGTGCGATGACGTCGCGGAACAGCGCGGCGCTCTCCTCGCCGATCTGCTCCCAGTAGCCGAGCTGCCCGGCCAGCGAATCGCGTGCCGGCACACGGCCAAATGGTAGATTGCCCGGCTCGAAGGTGCCTGGCGCGTCGGTCACCTGCCGCGACAGCCACTCGATCCAGCGCCAGGCTTCGTTGGGGTAGGCGGTGCCGCCACTGATGATGTAGCCCTCGCTCATCCCCGAGTAGCCTTCGGTCATCGGGCTGGCGGGGTAGGCCAGACTGCCGCGCTCGAACGGTAGTTCGATCTGGTTGCCCTGCTCGTCGCCGAAGTACAGATCGCCCCACAGCGCGGCCCGCTGGTCGCGCACGAGCGTGGTGGGGTCGATGGGCTCGGCGGGTTGGCCATTCGAGCCCATCGGCGAACCATAGGCGTTGTGCAGGACACCATCGCGGTAGAGCTGCTGCAGGCGCTCGAGCACGGCAGCGTATTCGGGGCCGCTGATGTCGACGGTGTCGGGGTCCTCGGCGAAGGGGTTCAGCTGCTCGCGTTCGAGCAACGCGACGAGTGGGAAGTATCCGTTGCTGGTGTCGACCCAGCCGTACACCGAGATGCTGGACCCCATGCCGACGACGGATTGCTCGGCGAGTGTCAGTACGTCGCTCCAGCGCTCGGCACGCACTGCCGTGTCGCTGGTGGTGAGCAGCGCGCGGTTGTAACTCAACAGATTGACGTAGAAGTAGCGCGGCAACGACCAGATGCCGCCCTGGACGGTCACACGCTCGAATGCGCCGGGCAAAAAGTCGCCCTCATCCAGGCTGGTGTCGGCCTCGATCAGCGGCCGCAGGTCGAGCAACAACGGCGAACCGTAGGCCTCCGGCGCGACGGCCATCGTCGTCGAACTGTCGACCATCGCGACCAGCCGCCGCAAGGCGCTGGTGGTCGTCTCGTCGCTGCCGTCGCCCTGGCTCTCGAAGATTTCGTCGACGGGGACGACGATGACCTCGATGTCGGGATGCTCGGCGTTGAATTGCTCGGCGAGCGGCTGATAGACGGCAAGCTCGTATTCCCAGACACCGAACGAAATTTGCACTCGCTCGGCTCCGGTCGCAGATGTCGGGGCACTCGGCGTGACGGCGGCTTGGCCGGGGAGGCTGCACGCACTGATGCAGATGATCAAGAGCCACGGGAAGAACAGACGTCGCATGAGGCCCCCTTGCGAGAATGCATGGTCGCTGTGGTCAGTATAGCAAACGAAACCCCGTCGCGGCAGTCGTCGCGACCCCATATGCACCTCTGTTGACGATCGTTTGCTGCTTCGGGTTCCCGTTGCGCTGGCTGACCATCCCGATCTGCAACGTGATGGGAGAGCGTGACAAAAGCGTTGCCGAACCATGCGGGTCATGCTACACTGCGCCATGCTGGCTGCGAGCAGGAGAGGACACGATGACCGACGACGAGGAGCAGGCGCGCATTGC